>NZ_MRCC01000009.1 GCF_001904655.1 Chroogloeocystis siderophila 5.2 s.c.1
GTTCATCCTTTTTTTCTAGCGCACCAACGCTTTTTTCTCAACTGCGTAACTCCTGTTAGGATATGAATTTGCCCCTAGACAAACAAAGTCCACCTGCGTGGACTACATTTAAGGTCGTTTGTAATGACGCGATTGCCAGCTTGTAGGTCAGTAAGGGTTAATTTACTGCTAGCAGTACACACAAGTCTGTGCGTTTTTGCTTGCCTTGATGACTAGCAAACTTACCTTTGGTACCATACCATTGAGTCACTTCTTGACGAATCTGCGTGTCAAGATTCCAACTGCGCTTGACGAAAGTGGGTGCGATCTATATTTGTACAAAATATCACGTTCGCTCAGTGATTTTTGTCAATTTTCACCCTGAAAGTTAACTCAGGCAACACTCAGTAACGCCTTTTATATCCGCAAAGTGCTAATTGCGTTTGCTTTCACTTGTTAATGCTTGGCTTTAAGTAACTTTATTTACTTAATTGTTTCCCTTTTTGCAGTTAAATTCTTGTCATCAAAAAAAACTATTAACTGAATGTACAGAGCAGCAAGCAAAAGTGGACGTAACTGGACTCGAACCAGTGACCTCTACGATGTCAACGTAGCGCTCTAACCATCTGAGCTATACGTCCATTGAATCATAAATATAGCACAGCGCCAGCTTGAAGGTAAATATTTTTTTAGAGTATCGCTAATAAAAAGATAGCTAAGGATAGCTGACCAATTGCAACCACCATAATAAAATAATATAGAATGCAAACATCTTTGTCTACATCTTAACAGAAGCACTTTATCTACCGTATAGCCCCTTTCACATAAATAAAACTCATAAGAAAACTCACTTATGGTCGTACATTCTTATCAAAAGCACACTATAATATTTCTCCATATTCCTAAAGCTTCTGGTAGTACACTGCATCGAATAATTGAACAGCAGTATCCGCCTGTAGTTATTTATACTATTGATGGCTTGAATGTAGTTGAATCAACCAATGAATTCAAAAGCCTACCTCAAGAACAAAGACAAAAAATTAAGGTTTTGAAAGGACATATGAGTTTTGGATTGCATGAATATCTAGCACGTCCATCTACTTATATTACGATTCTACGCGAACCAGTAGAAAGAGTCATTTCTCAATATTATTATATATGTCATAATCCCAAGCATCGATTACATGCTCACGTAAAAGGTCAAAATCTCAGTTTGTCTGAGTATGTCAGTAGTGGTATAACTACAGCAGTTGATAATAGTCAAACGAGAATGTTAGCAGCAATAGATAAATCAATAGTAAAGTTTGGTCAAACTCCTACGGAAGCTTTAGATATTGCTAAACAAAATTTAAAAATATATTTCTCAGTTGTAGGACTCACAGAAAAATTTGACGAAACTCTCATTTTACTTAAGAAGAAGTTTGGGTGGAGATTACCTTTTTATGTAAGAGAAAATGTAACAAAAAATAGACAATTAAAGGAGAACATACCACCGGAAGCTATAGAAATTATACAACACTACAACCTATTAGATATTCAGTTATATCATTACGCACAGCAAATCTTTGAGCAGCAACTTACCCAGTATGCAGGTAACTTTGAAGCAGAACTCAAATTGTTCAGGTTAATCAACCAACAATATGGAAAAGTGTATCCTATTTACCAATCAACTTTACACAAGTCTCAAAGTCTTATCAAAAAATAATATAAATTCTTGTTCCACAACGTACTTAGTTGTGTTTTAGTAGAGACTCTTTTCCATAAAAAAGTTGATAAAAAATATTAAAACAATTATCATAATTAATACATAACATACAGCATCAACTCTGGCAACCTATATCAGTTCGCCAAAAACGTATTTTCTTCTAAATTCTGCTTTTAAAGAAATTCAAGACGAAAACTCAGCTCCCAAAACTTATTTCCTCAAAACCATCACGGGACAATGAGCAAATCGAACGACTCTTTCTGCTACAGAACCAAGAAAAAAACGACTTAAGCCAGTCCGTCCGTGCGAGGGGATGACTATTAAGTCAGCATTAATTTCTTGAGCGTAATCAATAATTCTAGAACTAGGATCGCCGACTAAAATACCGATATGAACTCCTTGATATTCTGAATCTTTCAAGCGTTCATGTAATGCTTCTTGCACGTGTTTTATGCGTGTTTCATCATCTATCGTTTCCCATACAACTCCTGGTTCAGCAGGATGGAGATGAGAGAGAACATGCAATACGTGTAGTTGAGAAGGATCTTGGACAAATTCTCGTGCTGGTTCAAGTGCGGCGAAGGATTCTTCAGAAAAATCGATTGGGACTAGAACACAATTTTTTTGTAACCAAGTCATAATAATTGTCCTTATTAGTAGTCATACCTTTTTAAGTTGGTGGGTAATGGGTTGTCGATAATGGGTAATTCTTAATAAGTATTCTTGCCAATTACCAATAACCAATTACCAACCTTTAAGTTAAATTTTTGCACTCATTGCTTAAAAGTACTGTGCAAATTTAGATTAACGATAAACTGGCATTTGTCCAGTATTCAATCGTTTCATATAGCTTTCTAAATCTGCTGAGACTTTTCCAGATAACAGGTAGCACCCCAGAATATTAGGAAAAGCCATAGAGAGAATCATCATATCGCTAAAGTCGAGAACCGCCCCCAAATTAACAACAGACCCAATGAAGACAAAAATGACGAAGATAACTTTGTAAATCATTGTAGAGCGATCGCCAAACAAGTAAGCCCAACAACGTTCGCCGTAGTAACTCCAAGAAATCATCGTTGAGAAGGCAAACAAAAACACAGCGATTGACAGAATAATGGGAAACCAACTAATGGCTGAAGCAAACGCCGTATTTGTAAGCTGTACCCCACTATCGGTTTGATCGGTGTACACACCAGTAATGACAACGACTAACGCCGTCATATTGCAAATGATTACAGTGTCAATAAATGGTTCTAATAAAGCAACGATTCCTTCGCGAATCGGTTCCTCTGTACGCGCTGCGGAGTGCGCGATCGCTGCTGAACCAACACCAGCTTCGTTAGAAAAAGATGCGCGTCTAAATCCTTGGACAAGTACTCCAATAAATCCGCCTGTAACGGCTTGCGGGACAAACGCTTCGCGCACAATTGTGGCAAAAGCAGCAGGAACTTGCGGTAAATTCGTCAGAATAATCCACAACGCGGCTAAAACGTAAATCAAGCACATTGCCGGGACAAGCTTCTCAGCAACTCCACCGATACGACGAATACCGCCAATAATTACCAAAGCAACCATTGCGCCTAGAATTATTCCATAAAGCCAGCTGCGTCCCACAAATAAGGGAACCACACCAGCGATCGCCGAGTAAGATTGGTTGGCTTGAAACATATTACCGCCACCAAACGAGCCACCAATACATAACACCGCAAACAAGCCAGCTAGCAGCCTTCCTAAGGGGCGTAATCCAAGTTCTCCCAAACCGCGTGATAAGTAACGCATTGGACCGCCGGAGACTGTACCATCAGGTGATACCAGGCGATATTTTTGACCAAGCGTACACTCAACAAATTTACTGGACATTCCCAGTAATCCCGCGATCGTCATCCAAAACATTGCGCCAGGACCACCCAATTGAATGGCGATCGCCACCCCTGCAATATTTCCTAACCCAACTGTTGCTGAAAGTGCTGCGGATAAAGCTTGAAAGTGAGTAACTTCTCCAGTTTCCGCCGGATTGTCGTAATGTCCTTGCACAACAGAGATCGCATGACCAAAAGCCCGAAAGTTGACAAATTTCATGCGCAGTGTAAAAAAAACTGCGCCGACAATTAGCCATAAGACGATAAACGGTAGACCTGCAACACTGAAAAACAGTACCTGCGATAGTGCATCTACCAAACCAGAAAAAACCGCATCAATTCCTGCAACAAAGCCATTGTCTGCTGTTGTCTCTTCGGCTGCTAAAGCTGTTCCTGATACAATCAGCAGCAACAATACTGTAAATACAGGAGATTTTCGCAGTACCCTTATAAGCGAATATTTTCTCATCAGATATTATTGCAATCACTAGATACAGAATGTCAAAAAAACTATAAATTTATTTGATGATAAAACTGTTAGCAAGGAAACATTTTGTTGCGTTTTGATGAAAATCCCTTAGCCTTATATTCCTAGCGAGATAAAACTCTTGCTTAGCAAAACCTAAAATAGAGTTAAGTCTTGTTAAGAATTTTAAAATATTTGGGAAAGCGCATGACAACAGCTTTAATTACAGGTGCTTCTGCGGGGATTGGTGCGGCTTTTGCGCAAGAATTAGCTGCACGTAAGACAAATTTAGTGTTAGTAGCGCGATCGCAAACGAAACTTGAACAACTCGCAACACAACTACAAACACAATACCAAATTCAAGTAGAGATTATCCCTCAAGACTTGACCGCACCACAAGCAGCGCAAACTGTATTTGATACTCTCAACAGTAAGAGTATCGCCATCGACTTGTTAATCAACAACGCTGGCTTTGGGGAATACGGTGACTTTCTTGAACTTGATCGCGAAAGACAGTTAAATATGATACAGTTAAATATTCTGGCGCTCGTAGATTTGACACATCTATTCTTATCACAAATGCGGCAACGCGGTTCAGGCAATATTATTAATATGTCTTCGGTAGCGGCGTTTCAATCGATGCCTTACTTTAGTGTCTATGCTGCAACCAAGTCATTTATCCTGAGTTTTAGTGAAGCTTTGTGGGCAGAGAATCGTAAATACGGTGTTCGTGTCATCGCAGTTTGCCCTGGACCAACTGACACGAACTTTTTCACAGATGCAGAATTTCCGCCAATTTTAGTTAATATTGCCGAAAAAAATTACACTTCCACAAAAGTTGTTGTCCGTGAAGCTTTAGCGGCTATAGAACAAGAGCATCCTGTCATTGTTCCTGGAGATTTGCGAAACCAAATATTAGCCAATATCCCGCGATTTTTACCAAGAGAAGCTATTACAACTTTTTGGAAAACAGTTTTAGGAAGTAGAAAGTAAAGTGTTGTTAACTGGTAATCGGTAATTGGTCATTGTGAGATATTAGCTTTTTCTGTTAGCTGTAGCTGCTGGCGAATAAATTTGCAAGCTAAATAAAAGAAAGTCTACCTCCGTAAACTTACCCGTAAAAATCTTGTTTTAGTGTACCTTCGTACACTTTGCTTGGATAGCCCTGACGAAAGTCGGAGGGCGGCTGTGATTCATGCAGGAGGTCTACTAGATATTAACTGCAAGCGTACAAAAGTATTTTCTATTACCTAATTACCAAAACTTTTAGTTATACATACCGAGTCAACTGCACGCGGTAGCGTTCCTTTTTAGTAACAGCAACTTCACCGACTTCTAGGCGTCCTTTACCACGAATTGCAATTAAATCTCCAGGTTTAACTTGTGCGCTTGCTTGAGTTACCTCTTTCCAGTTAACACGCACATCGCCAGCATCAATCATATCAGCCATTTTGCTGCGAGAAGTGCCAAAGCCAGCGGAAGCGATCGCATCTAACCTTAAAGAAGCTTCAACCGTTGTTAGTTCTTTTTTCTTAGGTTCGCGAATCTTGAGTTCACTTAACTCGATTCGTTGTAGTTTTACCGGAACCGAACGCACTTGCTGAAGATTCATTTCTAAAAATTCGACAAGTTCAGGAACAACAATCGCTTGTGCGCCACGTTCACCCAAAACAATAATGTCACCTGTTTTCTCGCGAACAATACCAGTACCCAGCATTGCCCCCAAAAAATCGCGATGAGTTGCGGTATCAAATAAAAAATTCCCAGAAATATCAAGCGCCGCAACAGCGACGTGTGATAAATCCAGTGGTATTTCAGGACGCGTGATCGCCAGACGTTGCCTTTCTGCTTGCGGATATCCACCCCAGGCGATCATTTGTACCTCAGTTAAACGGCTAAAAACTTGTTGTGTTTCCGCTAATACTGGAGGAGACAAAAAATCAGTTAACACAACTTCCCAAGTTTTAATCGCCTGCTGTGCTCGATCAATTACCTGTGCGACACTGTCTCGGTTTTCAACACCCTTTAAAAGTTCTTCTCTCGGTAGCATTCTAAATATATTTGATGTCTTAAACTAATGATGCACTAGGCTGAGCGACTGACTACAAAACTGCTCTAGTCATCTCAGACAATCCTCTCTTTCTCCCTCTCTGCGTTCTCTGCTCCGAATAAGGTTCGTTAAAACACGGACCACATCACACCTCAGCAGGATCGACATATCCTTGCAAATTCTCTGGTTCAAACTGACGTAGAACCCGCGTCGCTTGACGAGTCAAACTTTCTGAACCGCGCACCACAACCAAATATTTACCCGCATCGAGGCGATTGCGATAAGGCAAAGCGTCACCACTTCCAAAAGCTATCCCTGCTGCACCACCAACAAAAAAGCTTCCCATATAGCCAGCCGCAGCCCCTAATAACCCACCGATCAACTGATTACCAATATCCCCAGCCCAAGGGAAAGTATTCAACCCTGTTAGCAAATTGAAGGCAATTCCGGCAACAAAGCCAAACGGCACAAGCCACAGCATCATAATTCGCGATTGCTTTCTAGCCTGCTCTTTCGGGTCAATTAACCCAAACTCATCAGCACTTTTGTATCCTCGACCAAGAATACTGACTTTATCAGTGGGAATACCTTCTTTTTCGAGCGCTAAGTAAGCAGCTTCGGCTTGGATGCGATCGGGGAGTACAGCAACAAGGTAATTCATCTTAGCAAGTTTTATTGATTGACAGTTGTGCTTGAGATACAAGTCTCCATTTTCAATGTACCAGTGGTAAGCACGCGGCGGGTTCTGTCGGAATTATGATTTGTCCAACGCCATCGGATTTTGTCGGTATATTAATAAAAGGTATAGCCGGAATGCAGAAATTATTTTGTTAAATGTTCTGGCGCGGACGCCTTTACAGTTAAAATAACCTACTGCGGAAGCAACTGCGCTGTATCATAGAAGTTTTGTAAACTTACAGATTGTGCCTACAGTTGTGTCAATGATAACAATCGCTGCTTAAGAGCATTTTGCTATCATGAATCGCGTTTTTCTACCTAGTCTTGCTTGCTAATTATGGCTAAAGTTCTCGTCTCCGATCCGATTGACCAGGCAGGAATTGATATCCTGTCTCAAGTTGCTACCGTTGATATTAAAATTGGACTATCGTCAGAAGAACTGGCGCAGATTATACCAGAATATGACGCGTTAATGATTCGCTCTGGCAGCCGCGTTACGCAAGAAATTATTGAAGCGGGAACGCAGTTGAAAATTATTGGCAGAGCAGGCGTTGGAGTTGATAATGTAGACGTTAACGCTGCTACGCGCAAGGGGATTGTTGTTGTCAACTCACCCGAAGGCAATACGATCGCCGCCGCCGAACACGCACTAGCGATGATGCTTGCTTTATCGCGCTACATTCCTGATGCAAACGCTTCGGTGAAAAGTGGCAAATGGGATCGCAAAAGTTTTATTGGTGCAGAAGTTTATAAAAAGACGCTAGGAATCGTTGGTTTAGGTAAAATTGGCTCGCACGTAGCCACGGCAGCGAAAGCCATGGGCATGAAACTGTTAGCATACGATCCGTTTATTTCGACAGAAAGAGCCGATCAGCTAGGCTGTCGCTTGGTAGAAATGGATGTTTTACTGCAAGAATCTGACTATATTACCTTGCACATCCCCAAGACACCAGAAACAACGCACTTAATCGACGCCGCAGCGATCGCCAAAATGAAACCTAACGCACGCATCATCAACTGTTCGCGTGGGGGAATTATTGATGAAACAGCCCTGTATAATGCGCTTAAAGAAGGTAGAATCGCAGGCGCAGCGCTTGACGTTTATGAAACTGAACCGTTGGGAGATTCGCCGTTAAAGTCATTAGAAAAACAAGTCATTCTCACTCCTCACTTAGGAGCATCGACTACCGAAGCACAAGTGAATGTGGCGATCGATGTCGCTGAACAAATTCGTGACGTTTTACTCGGATTACCCGCGCGATCAGCAGTTAATATCCCTGGGCTAGGTCCTGATATCCTTGAAGAACTTCGTCCTTACATGCAACTTGCAGAAACCCTCGGCAACTTGGTAGGACAATTAGCTGGAGGAAGAGTAGAACAACTCGTTGTCAAACTACAAGGCGAACTCGCAACAAATAAAAGCCAGCCTATCGTCGTCGCTGCACTCAAAGGTTTACTATCGCAAGCGCTACGCGAACGCGTTAATTACGTCAATGCGTCGATCGAAGCCAAGGAGAGGGGTATTCGCGTCATTGAAACGCGCGATGCAGGAGAACGCGACTATGCAGGTTCACTGCATTTAGAAGCCAAAGGCTCTTTAGGCGACCATTCCGTGACAGGTGCTTTGCTGGGTGACAGTGAAATTCGCATTACAGACATTGATGAATTTCCTGTTAACGTTCCTCCCAGTCAACATATGCTATTTACGCTACACCGTGATATGCCAGGAATCATCGGTAAAATTGGTTCGCTCCTCGGTAGTTTTAATGTAAATATTGCCAGTATGCAGGTAGGACGCAAAATTGTGCGTGGCGATGCTGTCATGGTTTTGAGCCTTGACGATCCCCTACCCGATGGCATTTTAGATGAAATTACCAAAGTGTCAGGCATTCGCGATGCTTATACGGTGACATTGTAAGGGTGAGGGGTGAGGGAAGAATAAATCATTCTTTAAAACTTGCCTCATGCTTATTGGGCTGATTTATGGCTAATACTTGGTGTGAATTACAGATTATTTGCGATCCTGTGCTAGAAGAAACTGTTTTCTGGCAACTCGAGCAATTTGGTTTTCGGGGAATGGCAAGTGAGAAAAAAGGAGACTTTCGCTTGATTCGCTCGTATTTACCCTCACAAGAGGTGCAAGCAGTCGATTTAGAAGCGTTGTTGCAAAATTTGAGCAAAAATGCTAAACTTATGAGCTTAGCTGCGCCAGAAATACATCAGCAACAGCTTGATGAAGAAGATTGGGCAAATAGTTGGAAACAATACTGGCATCCTCAGGAAATTGGCAATCGCGTCTTAATCAATCCTGCATGGCTACCAACGCCGGATACTGATCGCATTATCATCCATCTCGACCCTGGTGTCGCTTTTGGTACAGGCAACCATCAGACAACGCAATTGTGTCTCGAAGCCTTAGAAGATTGTATCAACAGTGACGCTGTGATCGCAGATATTGGCTGTGGCTCTGGTATTCTATCAATTGGATCGCTACTTTTAGGCGCAAGTCAAGTTTATGCAGTTGATGTTGACCCCCTTGCAGTACAATCTACGGCTAGCAACCGTGAACTCAATGCAATCAAACCAGAGCGCTTAATCGTCGAACAAGGCAGTGTTGAACGGCTGGTATCGTTAGTATCAGCACCAGTAGATGGCATTGTTTGTAACATTTTGGCAGAAGTCATTATCAAGTTAATTCCGCAATGGAATGCGATTACCCATACCTCAACTTGGGGTATTCTGAGCGGAATTCTTGTGAACCAAGCTGAAGCTGTCAGCGATACATTAACTCAGCATGGCTGGCGCGTGACTAGCCAGTTGCAAAAACAAGACTGGTGCTGTCTCAATATTCGCCGTGTTTAAATACAAACAACTTACAGCAACGTCTGTAACTTTTGAATCAACGCATCGGCTGGCATCACACCTTCAATGCGTTCTACAGGTTGACCGTGTTTGAAAAACACTAATGTCGGTAAGGCTTGAACTTGATACTGACTAGCAATTTCAGGATACTTCTCAGTATCAATTTTTACAACGCGCAGTTGCTGCTGAAACTGTGCATTGACTCGCTCTAAAATTGCCGCCATCATCTGACAAGGACCGCACCAGTCTGCATAAAAATCGACTAAGACTGGAACATTCGATTGCGCTAATAATTCTGCAAAGTTTTTGAACTGTTGCTTAGTTGCCATAAAACAGTAGTGATTATTTACGCTTGCTTCTCTATCCTAATTTTTTCAGAGCGCGATCGCATCTGTTTCTAGAGGTCAGAGGTCAGAGAATACTGACGCAGACCCTTTTGTAGAAACAAATTTTTCTATCTTCTCCATCGCGTGTATCGAGTGACAATCCTCTTTTTTAAAATTCTAGTTTTTCCTACATCCCTGACCTCTGATCTCCGACCCCTGACCCCTAGTTACGGGACACAAATCAACTTACAATCATTGAGCGGTTAACCGTCATTGCTTGAGCAAGATAGTTAGTTTTAGAGGTGTTTTTATGGAAGTATTGCCTGAAAATTTGCAGCGATTACGAGAGCGAGTCGCGATCGTAACTGGTGCTTCGCGGGGGATTGGCAAAGCGATCGTACTGAGTTTAGCAAGCGAAGGCGCAAATGTTGTTGTCAATTATGCAAGTTCTAGCACCGCAGCAGAGAAGGTAGTTGAAGAGATTACGACAAGTGGGGGAAATGCCATCGCGCTGCAAGCTGATGTATCCAAAGCCGATCAGGTTGATGCGCTGCTGAATGCGGTTATGGAAAAATGGAATCGCGTTGATGTACTCGTCAACAATGCTGGCATTACACGCGATACGTTATTGTTGCGCATGAAGCCAGAAGAATGGCAAGCAGTCATTGACCTTAACCTGACTGGTGTTTTCTTATGTACCCGCGCTGTTAGTAAAGTCATGCTAAAGCAACGTAGTGGACGGATTATCAGTATTACTTCTGTTGCTGGTCAAATGGGTAATCCAGGACAAGCAAACTATAGCGCTGCCAAAGCTGGAGTTATCGGCTTTACAAAAACCGTTGCGAAAGAATTAGCACCGCGCGGAATTACAGCTAATGCAGTTGCACCAGGCTTTATTACCACCGACATGACAAGCAATCTCAGCAATACCGAAGATATTCTCAAATTTATTCCTCTCGGTCGCTACGGTCAACCCGAAGAAGTTGCGGGAATGGTACGCTTCCTCGCTACTGATCCTGCGGCTGGTTACATCACTGGGCAGGTGTTTAATGTCGATGGTGGCATGGTGATGGCGTAGAAGTCTACAACTACTTGGCTTGGCAAATGAATTCGCAGCTAAAAAACTAAGTCCACCTTCGTGGACTCGTTATTAATAAAAATCGAATTATCGAGTGTGCTGCCTTGCGTGCTTGGTTTTGGGTAGCCTCAACTTTAGTCGAAAGGCATCTACGATTCATCCACTACGTCTATATAATGGATTCATCTCACTCATTTTTTGCGTTAACTCCAGAAGTAGTCGCTAATCCTACGACATTCGCCCAAATTCGCCCAAAGCACAGAAGGGCTAGCGATCGCTGATATTGTATCAATTCAAAAAACGCAATTCTTCAAGAACTTATTGACATCAATGCGGTTTGCAATCAGCGATCGCACTACTGACCTACAGTTCTGGCTATTGTGTCAATACCTTGCTTTTCACCTGATTTTTTCCTGAGAGTTAGCACTCCATGCTAGAGAGTGCTAAATTGGAAAATTGGAAGCGCTAGGAAATCTAAATATGGCAAAAATCGTTGCGTTTGATGAAGAATCGCGGCGGGCGTTAGAACGCGGTGTTAACGCTCTTGCTGATGCTGTCAAAATTACATTAGGACCAAAAGGGCGTAACGTCCTACTTGAAAAGAAATTTGGTACACCCCAGATTGTTAACGATGGAATTACCGTTGCTAAGGAAATTGAACTTGAAGATCCGCTAGAAAATACTGGTGCGCGCCTAATTCAAGAAGTCGCATCGAAAACAAAGGACGTTGCAGGCGACGGAACAACTACCGCCACCGTTTTAGCCCAAGCAATGATTCGAGAAGGCTTAAAGAACGTTGCAGCCGGTGCAAATCCTGTTGCAGTACGGCGTGGGATGGAAAAAACCATCGATATGTTAGTCGCAGAAATTGCCGCAGCAGCCAAGCCAGTAGAAGGCGGTGCGATCGCGCAAGTCGCAACCGTTTCTGCGGGTAACGATGAGGAAGTCGGCGCCATGATTGCCGAAGCAATGGAGCGCGTGACGAAAGATGGTGTAATTACCGTAGAAGAGTCTAAATCGCTGACGACTGATCTTGAAGTTGTTGAAGGGATGCAACTTGATCGCGGTTACATTTCACCTTACTTCATCACCGACAACGAACGGATGGTTGTCGATTTTGAAAATCCGCGTATTCTAATTACTGACAAAAAAATCAGTACAATTCAAGATTTAATTCCTGTTTTAGAAAAAGTCGCGCGCGCAGGTCAACCGTTATTAATCATCGCAGAAGACGTAGACGGCGAAGCTTTGGCAACCTTGGTCGTGAATAAAGCCAGAGGAGTCCTCAACGTTTGCGCGATCAAAGCCCCTGGATTTGGCGATCGCCGTAAGGAAATGCTACGCGATATCGCGGTTCTCACAGGCGGACAAGTCATTTCCGAGGAAGTTGGACTAAGTTTAGACGATGCTTCCTTAGAGATGATGGGCGTTGCACGCAAAGTCACAATCGATAAAGAAGCAACAACCATCGTTGCTGGTGGCGACAACAAAGACGACGTGCAAAAACGAATCGCGCAAATTCGTCGGCAACTCGAAGAATCTGACTCCGAATATGATAAAGAAAAACTCCAAGAGCGAATTGCGAAACTCGCAGGTGGAGTTGCTGTGATTAAAGTCGGCGCAGCGACAGAAACCGAACTCAAAGATCGCAAACTGCGGATTGAAGACGCGCTGAACGCGACAAAAGCAGCGGTAGAAGAAGGTATTGTTCCAGGCGGCGGTACAATGCTGATTCACCTTTCGACCAAAGTCGAAGACATCAAAAATAGCCTCAACGACGAAGAAAAAATTGGAGCCGATATTGTCAAGCGATCGCTCGAAGCCCCCCTGCGCCAAATGGCGGATAATGCAGGCGTTGAAGGCTCTGTCATCGTCGAAAAAGTTCGCGAAACCGAATTTAATATTGGCTACAACGCTGCAACAGGCGAATTTCAAGACTTAATTGCGGCTGGAATTCTTGACCCTGCGAAAGTTGTACGTTCAGCACTGCAAAATGCTGGTTCAATTGCTGGAATGGTACTCACAACCGAAGCACTCGTTGTAGAAAAACCTGAGAAGAAAGCTGCTGCTGCTCCTGACATGGGCGGTATGGGCGGTATGGGTGGTATGGGCGGTATGGGTGGTATGGGAATGATGTAATTCCACCACTACGATTAAATTAATTGTTAGCAGTTTGTTATTTTCAACAAACTGCTTTTTTTAGCAAAGTAGAAAGTAGCAGATAAGATCGTGCAATAGTAGCTGCTCAACTTAAGAAAACTACTCTTTCATACTATTTGGCAAAAAGCATAAATAATGAATATCTCAATGAGAAATACAATGTAGTTTCTCTTCTGCCCCTCTGCTTCCTTACTTATATCAGCGTTAAATTAAAACAATCTCAACCCTCCTGTTGCATGATCAAAACATCAATTCAATCTTCTGCTTCTGAGATAAAGTCCGCCCGTGAAGATTTCTTCTACGAGCAACCTGGAAGTTTACCAGGGACTTTGAGTATCGAGGAAGATGCACCGCCACCAGTTATTGTGCTAATTGACTATAACGAAACTCATGCTACACGTAAACAAGTAAGTACACCAGAAGAATGCATTCCTTACTTAGATAGTAAGTCAGTTTCCTGGGTTGATGTCCAAGGCTTAGGCAATGAAGATATCTTACAAAGATTAGGTAACGTGTTTAAGCTACATCCATTGCTGTTAGAAGACGTTGTTAATGTTCCGCAACGCCCCAAAGTTGAAGATCATGAAAACCAGTTGGTTATTATTGCACGGATGGTGATTCCTAAAGAACACAAGATTGGTTTTTACAGCGAACAAGTGGGCTTTGTCTTAGGCAAAAATTATTTATTGACAGTCCAGGAAGAACCGGAACATGATTGTTTTGAAACTGTAAGACAACGCATTCGCCAAAATAAAGGTACACTGCGCAAACAACAAGCAGATTATTTACTTTACACGCTCTTAGATTCCATTATTGATGGTTTCTTTCCTGTGTTAGAAGATTATGGCGAAGTCATTGAAGATTTAGAAGAAGAAGTTGTTAGTAAACCAACACGTAAAACGTTAGAAAAAATTTATCGCGTCAGAAGAGATTTGTTAACGCTGCGACGCGCAATTTGGCCGCAGAGAGATGCAATTAATTCGTTAATTCGCGATGGTAGTACACAGATTAGCGAAAGCGTCAGAATTTATTTGCGTGACTGTTATGACCATGCAGTACAGGTTTTAGATATGGTAGAAACTTACCGCGAATTAGCAGCAGGTTTAATGGATGTTTATTTATCTGCTGTCAGTAACCGGATGAATGAAATTATGAAATTGCTCACCGTGATTTCATCCATATTTATTCCGTTAACGTTTATTGCTGGGGTGTACGGGATGAATTTTAATACCGAGCGATCACCCTGGAATATGCCGGAATTAAATTGGTATTGGGGCTATCCGCTATGTTTGATGGCTATGGGCGCGATCGCGGCTTTACTTGTCGTCTTTTTCTGGCGACGCGGCTGGTTTGAGAATTATTCCACAATTGCCGATGATACTAATAACAAAAATTACGGTAGCAAAATAAATCTTCTTTGGCGGCGATCGCGTAGATAACAAATCGCTTCAACGATTACACTAGATCTAGGGAAAGAGTAGGCGTAGCGGTTGCGGAACAGTTCAAAGCAGCTGTTCTGAGGAAAGTCCGGACTCCCGAAAGACCAAACTTGCTGGGTAACGCCCAGTACGAGTGATCGTGAGGATAGTGCCACAGAAACATACCGCCGATGAATGAGGAGCGAGGTACAAATTAAACCCTAGCCCCTAGCCCCTCTTACAGGTAAGGGTGCAAAGGTGCGGTAAGAGCGCACCAGCAGCGTCGAGAGGCGCTGGCTCGGTAAACCCCAGTTGGGAGCAAGGTCGGAGGAACTATGGTTGGTCTTTTACCAGTTCCGCTATTGGAGAACCGCTAGAGGCGTCTGGTAACAGGCGTCCCAGATAGATAACCGCACTTCACTTTTGCCAATGCGCAAGCGTGAATAACAGAATCCGGCTTATGTCCTGCTCTTTCCCCACTTCATCTCCAGTACTAGATAAAGATTTATTTAACAAGGATACGAACAAAGGAAGATGGGAAAATGCAGAGAATCAGTAGAAGATTAATTATGATACGCTATCGTATTCTTTGTCTTACTTATCTCCCTACTGCTGAACCCTAACTCCTAATAATGAGCTTAAGTTACCCACGTCGTCAGAAGCAATTACAAAACCTTGTACAAAAATTGGGGTTACCAACACAAGCACCAGTACAATGGCACCTTTTAGACTTGGCGCTAACGCATTCAAGTGTTTCAGCGCAAGCGAACTACGAACAGTTAGAATTTATTGGCGATGCGGTGGTACGACTTGTTGCAGCCGAAGTGTTGTGGGAAACGTATCCAGAGTGTCCGGTAGGAGAATTTGCGGCAATTCGTTCAGTTTTGGTGAGCGATCGCATTTTGGCAACTTTAGCTGACCAATACGATTTGGGAATGTACTTGTTAGTTGCAGGTAGCGCGACGGGAGATAAAGCTGGAGAAGAATCGCGCTTAGCCGATGCTTTTGAAGCAGTACTCGGAGCTTTGTATCTTAGCACTCATAATTTAGAGTTAGTACGCCCTTGGCTAGACCTTCATTTTAAACAGCTTGCTGCTCAAATTCGCTCAGATCCTGCGCGACTTAACTATAAAGCTGCTTTACAAGAATGGACGCAAGCCCATTATAAAATTTTACCAGAGTACCGCGTACAAGAAATCCCTCATCGCGGCAACATTCACGATCGCTTCATGGCTCAAGTGTGGCTCCAAGGACGCAAATTAGGGCAAGGTACAGGCAGATCGATCAAAGCTGCGGAACAAGCTGCGGCACAGGCTGCGTTTTTAGCACTGAATAGTCAAGCGCCA
This sequence comes from Chroogloeocystis siderophila 5.2 s.c.1, assembly GCF_001904655.1. NCBI lineage: Bacteria > Bacillati > Cyanobacteriota > Cyanophyceae > Chroococcidiopsidales > Chroococcidiopsidaceae > Chroogloeocystis > Chroogloeocystis siderophila. The sequence goes on from NZ_MRCC01000009.1 coordinate 15,928, forward strand.
GAAATGGTTAAGAGCTAGGAAGATGCAAGTGGTCAAACACTTGTGGTTCTTCGCGTACTTGGTGCGAACGAAACGGCGCTAAATCCATCATAGGCATCGTAATTGCAACTGTTGTCCCTTGACCAGCACCTGCACTGTGTAACGTAATACTTCCCCCCATTAACTCGATTAAATTGCGCGAAATTGCTAGTCCTAAACCAGTACCGCCAAATTTGCGCGTTGTTGTGCCATCTACCATCACGAAGGGACGAAATAGTTTGTGTTGTAGCGCTGGATCGATGCCTACGCCTGTATCTTCTACAGTAACAATTACGCGTGATTTACTACTATTAGGCGACGACTCCGTAACAGATTCTAGTCGCGTGCTAATCGTAATTCTACCTTGCTCGGTAAACTTAACCGCATTGCCGATAACATTGAGTAGGACTTGTTTCAGCTTTGCGGGATCGGCTTGTACAGGAATTGGTTCGATTCCTTGAGATGCAACAAGCTGTAAACCTTTTTGTTGAATATGAACAGTTTGGAGATTGATTACCTCTTTGAGCAGTTGCTGTAAATCGGTAGGTTCTAAAACAACTGATAGTTTACCTGCTTCGATTTTGGCAACATCAAGTAAATCATTAATGATACTTAACAGGTGAATTGCGGCTTCATCGGCGCGTTGTAAAAACTCCATCTCCTCTTCGCGATCATCGCAACAGCCATCGCGGATAAGGCGAACACATCCGATAATCGCGTTCAGAGGCGTTCTCAGTTCGTGCGATGTTGTTGCTAAGAACTCACTTTTGAGTTGGTTTGCTACTTGAGCTTCTTCCCAAGCTGTCTCAATTTCTTCTGCTGATGCGGTTAATCGCTCTACCATTCGTTCGAGTGCTTCTGCAAGTTGTTGAAACTCGCGAATTTTGAAGTTATGCGGGACTCGTTCTACAACATGGTGGCTTTGCAGATTTAAAGCATAGTCGCGTAATTTTTCTAAAGGTCGTGCTAAATCGCGTGCTAGATATCGTGTTGCGAGTAAACTAGCAGCCAGTAACCCAATGGTTAGTACAAATAGAATAATTTTAATTTCGCGTAGACCATACAATGCGCTGTCTAAGTGCGTGACAGCTAAAATGGTCCAGTACTGGTTCGGCTCATTTGCAATCGGGCTAGAAATTGCACTATACCCTGCTAGAAATTCAGCGCCATTTTTAGTAAACGATACATTTTGCGTATCTTGAAGTCCAGCGATCGCATTTTCAACAATTCTTTGCAATCGAACTGCATCGGGTTCTTGTTGAATATTTTTTCCAACGCACTCGGCGAGTGGATGTGCCAAAATTGTACCATCTTGCGCGATGACGACAGTATAGCCTGTCAGTGAGCCACGCCGTGTGTGTTCTTGTGATTCTAAGGCTGCTTGAATACTTAGGATGTAGCGCGGCTGACCTGTGGGAGTAAACACCGAAGTGGACAAACGTAAGGACAATTGACCAAGCGAATCGCTACCTGATGTTAAGTTTTGCGCTCCTGTAGGTAAATCAGCAGGTAATAAAGCCGTCACCTTAATTGGGGTATCTAACGGCGATCGCGTTTGGGGAGTAGGTAGTAAAGCCTTTGTGTTAGCCCAAACATTTCCACAAGTACTCGCGATTTGTTTTTGAGATTGTGCTTCTTTTAAGTGGACACACTGAACGTAATCAGGAAGTTGTGACGCTAATTGATCGAGATACTGCTGCTTTTGTGCGGCTGTTCCTGCTTGTAGAATTTGCGTTTGGCTTGCAGTAATTGAGATAGCTTTAAGCGCAGCGATCGCATCTTCAATACTCTCTCCTTTTCTCACCGCGCTTTCAGTGAGGTTTTGGCGTGCCGTTTCCAGTAGGATAGAGCGTGCTTTTCTAAAGGCGACAGCCTCGCCGATGAGTAGTACTGGTACGCTTAATAATAAAATTCGCGACAGCAAAATGCGGCGAAATGATGATTGACCTGGCTTAGCCATAATAATTCTCACTGGGAAGCTGGAAAACCCAACCGCGCAATAACTACCTACAGATCGGCTGAACAAAGCGTGTTTTTATTAGTGTAAAAACATTGTTCTGCGGGAAAAGCATATTTGTACACCACATCAGATGTTTTATCGCATATATTGGCTAAAGCACAATGCTTTACACTATGATGGCTCATCACTCATTCAGCTTTGGCTACACGATCAGAATAAAGTCGATTTTGAACTAACCAATGTATAAATATTAACTTTATATTTGCGGCAAATAGGGAATTTACTCGCGCGAAGAGCCGTTATAACTAACGTAGTAGCAATATGGTAGTAAGGGCAATCGATCATAGTTGCCAAAGCAATTCTTAACTCAGTAGAAGTAATGGCGGATAACAGTCAAAAAAGACCTCACACTACAGTAGTTTTGGCGATGAGTGCGGATGGCAAAATTGCTGATATCAAGCGATCGCCTGCCCGCTTTTCCTCATCAGTCGATCAAGCACATTTAGAAAAGCAACTCGCAACCGCTGATGCAGTACTATTTGGTGCGGGGACTCTCAGAACTTACGGCACCACTATAAGTATTTCGCATCCTCAATTACTCCAACAACGCTTAGAGCAAAATTTACCACCCCAGCCCCTGCAAATCGTCGCTTCTTTATCCGCTGATATCGATCCGCAAATTCGTTTTTTTCGCCAACAAGTCAGCCGCTGGTTACTCACAACAACTCCTGGTGCTCGACACTGGCACGAAGGTGCAGAATTTGAGCGAATTTTGGTTTGCGAAGCGCCTGCGGCAAATGGTATCGATTGGGTCAGCGCGTTACAACAACTTGCCGACTTGGGGATATCGCGTCTAGCAGTAATTGGTGGTGGCGAACTGATCGCTTCACTCATTGCAGACGATTTGATCGACGAATTTTGGCTGACGATCTGTCCGCTGATTTTAGGTGGTGTTCATGCTCCTACCCCCGTCGAAGGAACAGGGTTTCCTTCAGAGCAGTTAGCGCCTCGTTTAGAGCTACTCTCAGCTGAAGTCATCGAGCAAGAAGTCTTTTTACACTATCGACGGCAACGTACAGAAGATTAGATTAACCTATTTAAGAGGGGTCAGAGGTCGGGGATCGGAGATCAGGGAAAGAAATTGTCATTCAACTCATTACCGATATTGAGAATTTACCTCTGAACCGTATAACTGCGCAAAGCGCGACCTCTGACCTCTGAACTTTGAACTCCAAACTTTTATTTAACTAATGGTGGAACAACTCAAACCCCGCTACTTATCTGTTGCTTGGATTAATCATATTGCTGAAGTTCCTCAGACTGAATGGGATGCCCTAGCAATACCGTTAGCGACACCATTTTTTGAGTGGGATTGGCTACACAATCTCGAAAGTTCCGGTAGTGCAGTTGCCCAAGCGGGTTGGTTACCTAATCATTTAACGGTGTGGCGCGATCGCTCGTTGATTGCCGCCGCACCACTGTATCTTAAAGGTCATAGCTACGGTGAATTTGTCTTCGATCACCAATGGGCAGATTTAGCACAACGAATCGGCGTACAATACTATCCTAAACTCTTGGGAATGTCACCTTTTACACCCGCGACAGGCTATCGCTTTTTAATCGCTCCAGGAGAAGATGAAGATGAAATTACTGAGTTGATGGTGCGGGCAATTGACACTTTTTGCGCCAAAAACCGTATTTCTGCTTGTCATTTTCTCTACGTCGAGCCTCAATGGCAAAGTGTTTTAGAACGTCATGGTTTCACAACTTGGATTAACCATAGCTATGTCTGGCAAAATCAAGGTTTTCAAACCTTTGATGATTATTTAGCTGTATTTAATGCAAATCAACGGCGGAATATTAAACGCGAACGCAAAGCTGTCGCAACTAATGGCTTGCGATTGCAGCCACTTACTGGTGATCAAATTCCCAAATCGATGTTTCCGTTGATGTACAATTTTTATGCTGATACCTGCGACAAATTTGGTTGGTGGGGTAGTAAGTACCTGACAAAAAAGTTTTTTGAGCAACTACACGCGAATTATCGGCATCGAGTTGTGTTTTTTGCTGCGTATAGCGATCGCGATCCGCGTCAACCTTTAGGGATGTCGTTTTGTTTAACGAAAGGCGATCGCTTGTACGGGCGCTATTGGGGAAGTTTCCAAGAAATCGATTGCTTGCACTTTGACGCTTGCTACTATGCACCCATTGAGTGGGCAATTTCCCGTGGTATTCAAATCTTTGATCCTGGTGCGGGGGGACGTCACAAAAAACGTCGTGGCTTTCCTGCAAGTCCAAATTACAGTTTGCACCGCTTTTATAATTCTCGTCTTGAGCAAATTTTGTCTTCTTATATCCGCGAGGCAAATGAGTACGAACAACTAGAAATTGAGGCGATTAATGCCGAGTTACCTTACAACCAAGTGCGGGAAGGAGACAAATAAGTATAGCTGCAAAACATAAACCAAATATAAGAAACAGGTGCTTTTTTGCTTTTTTTGAGATTCTCCTTATCTTAATTTTTGCAGTTACTGTTGTGCTAGGTAATCCATTCGTTCCACCTCATGAGGCATCAAGTTCTCAAAGCTTAGAGTTGTGCGTTGACCTGCTCTTAAATCTTCTCTCTGAACTATATTTGGAATATAAGCGTCCTGCTCGCGGATGAAGTTCATCGTAAATGTGTAGGCATCCCTGATATCCTTGGCTTCAAGGGAACGCAGCTGAGACTGAAATTCCAGTGAGACTTCCTCTTCAAAGAAGAGTTTTTCTTGCAAAACACCATTTTGGTATAGCTGGTATTCAAGCGTGCCACAAGTGTCGCTACCCGCGTAGTAAATAGCAGCAGTACCTAGTGACTCGGAAATCCTGCAAGCATCTTCTTCTGTTAAGTCTATTCGCATCGACCGCACATAAAGTTTAAAAACTATACTCCAGGAATGACCCCGCAATTGAAAAACAAAGGTGCTTTCATTGTGAATATCTATTGCGCGCTCATAAGCATCACGTACCCAGACATTCATCTGCCTTAAAGTACTAAAAGCTTGTGCGACTAGTTCAACAGATGCTTGAACTAGGACAAATAGAATATTTCTATCAATTGTTTCCAGCCCTCTAAGTTGCTCTAAAGGAACACCTTCGGCTCTGAGAAAATATATTGGCATTGTTTGAGATCCTGTTATATTAAAGCCTTCTGGAGCACCGTACTCTATTGGTTCTGCCTCCAGAAGTCAAAATTCACCATTCACCGTCTTCAATGCCTTGCCGAATCATTTCTGCATGTTCCCGCATCGCTGCTGCCCCTTCTAACTCTTCTCTAGATTCAAGGATAGCCGCAGCTTTTTGTGCATCCTCAATTGCCTTTTGAGGTTGTCCTCCTAATGCCAGAAGATTACTTCGGTAAAAATAAGCCTGCGCATAGTTAGGATCGATCTGAATTGCCTTAGTGTATTCAGCAATTGCCTCTTGGGACTGACCTTTTCTATCCAATTCACGCCCACGCTGGAAAAATTCTTCGGCTTTAGCCATAGTTCCTAATTCTTGTCCTTGACTACTTGGACTACACAAACCATTTATAATCGTGACCTGTCCTGATGGTTCAACTGTAAGGCAACCTGAATTTTCTTGAGCTTTCGCTACAGAATAAAAAATTGTGGGGCAGACGATAGCCACAGAACATAAGCCGAATATAAAGTAAAGGCGCTTTTTTGTTTTTGATTTCATTTGATATTGTTCCTTATCTTAATTTTTGCAGTTAGTGTTGCGCTAGGTAATCGATGCGTTCTAGCTCACATCAGGCATTAAGTTGTTGGAGATGCTTTTAGAGCCTGCCAATGCTGCCAGGTCCACCGTAACTGGTGGGTAATCTTCCATCCCAAAAATAAACACTGCGATTTAACAATCTAAAGCCACCCATCTGAAGATCGCCCGATTGTGGTGTAACTTCACATGCTATAGAATGCCAAACCCCAATATCTCTACGATTAGCTTCAGCAATTGTTTTTTTACTGATCGTACGCACGTCAGATGTGGTAAGGAAAAAAATTGCTGGATTTTCACCTTCAGCACGCGCAGGACTCCTATCAAGAACATCTAGGAACCCAAGAATTTGATAGTTCTCATAACTCGGAGGCAACAAAGTACCTTTGACTGCCTTTGACTCGTAAAAGACGCTATCTGCGTAGGTTTGAGGGTTAAGAAAAGGAATTATATGAACTACGAGCGGTACTACTCCATCTGGTTCTACATTACGTATACCAGCTTTGGCTTGCCTTAGTGGTGAAGGAAAAAGTCTGTTATTCTGAGGTACTGGATTACCTGCTCTGATCGTATTTAGTGCAAATTCTTCAAATTCTACTCCCACACGAGATAGGGATATGCCTTGGTTAGTAGCAATTTGGTCGAGTCTACTTTTAGTCAATGGTGTCTGGCTAGGATTAGCACAAGTCTGAGCTTGAGCAACACAAGGAGCCATAGCAACTGTAGCAGCTACCCCGAAAGATAGTGCTGCGTTTCGTAGTTGATTCATAATTGGAAACTTAACTGAGACCTGGATGGCTGCAAAATTTTGTTTATACAGTATTATGTGTTTGTTTTTTTACTGCAAACACAATATTTTTACGGTAGTTATAAGCCTGATGCGGGGAAGGTCACAAAAACTGGATAATTATGATTTGTAGCAATAAATAACGATAGAAAACACGGCAGCTCTCAAACTAAAATTTGCTACAGTAAACGGTATCCAGCAATGCTGAGGATGTGACAATGGTAAAACACTTACCTCACCTGCAATCGAGTTCTACACAGAACCTACCACCACTTGAAAGTGGCGATCGCCTCACTCGGTACGAATTTGAGCGGCGCTATCATGCCATGCCACACTTGAAAAAAGCTGAACTGATTGAAGGAGTCGTATACTTGCCATCGCCGCTACGATTTGAACCTCATGCTGAACCGCATGGAAATTTAATCACTTGGCTTGGAGTTTATAAAGCAATGACTCCAGGTGTGCGGATGGGGGATAATCCCACAGTACGGCTTGATTTAGATAATGAACCTCAACCTGATGCTGTACTTTTAATTAATGAAGTTGCAGGAGGGCGATCGCGCTTAAGCGAGGATGGCTATATTGAAGGCGCACCAGAACTCGTCGCAGAAGTTGCTGCTAGTAGTGCAGCTTATGATTTATATGACAAGAAAACCGTTTATCGCCGCAATGGCGTTCAAGAATATATTGTTTGGCAAGTGCTAGACCAAAAATTAGATTGGTTCGTGCTACAGGATGAAGAGTATATCCTACAGGAACCAGATGATGGCATCATCCAAAGTAAGGTATTTCCAGGTCTATGGTTGGCAGTTTTATCACTACTTGAAGGAGATATGGCAACAGTGCTGACAGTAGTGCAGAAGGGATTGCGATCGCCCGAACACGCAGCGTTTGTGGAGCAGTTGAAGCACCCCTCTACCGAGTGTGACCTATGATGGCTCTCACTGCGGTGACTAGAACTTTGGCTTTGAGTTTTGAAGTCATTTAAGCGATTAAAATAGTCTGTTATTAATTTGTTGGCTATATCTGTTTTACCCAAGACATCGGCGTTTTGCATCAGGATTTCTTGCCATTGCCTGCTTGTTTCACAATTGAGTAAAACAGTAGGGGCTATTTGCGTTAGCTGTCGATAGACAGCTTGAGATTCAAGCTCAAGACCTAAAATTAGGTCAGGATTTAAGGTGAGAATTTTCTCTATGCTAGGTTGAGTATGATCGCCAACACTTTCAATACCGGATACGCGATCGCGCAAATATTCGCGCTTTTCTAACCAATCGGGAGAAATAGCAAACTCGACAGGCTCGACTCCAAGTGCTAAAACATTTGCAAAAAATAGCCCCACACCAAATCCTAAATCCTGCAAATCGCTGCTTTGAATTTCATAGCTTGTCCACAGGCTGGCTGCGTTGCGAGGGACATCGGCTAATCTATTGCCCTCTAGTGGACTTCCGCCATCTTCAGTCACTTCAGCATCCGTATGCGCATAGGATGCAATAATGTTCTAACCAGGCGAAATCTCGCCAATGACATCTAACTCAATTCCTCGGCTTCGTTGTTCTCCGACGGCAATGCTGAAATCAGTATTATTAGGGTCAGCTACAGCAATATTGCGCTTGCTCAGGTTGTAAGCAGCTAAATTTGCGGTTAATCTACCGTCAAACTGAGTCCCGCGTTCAGGTGAGAGCAACTCACCATCTACAGTTGTGGCGGAATTGGGCGTAAACGATTGGCTAAAACTAGCATACAAAGACAATGGTTCGAGCGGTTGATACACAACGCCAAGGCGCGGGGTAAAGGCTTGATCTTGCTGCTGTGACTCTACACCGTTGAAGCTAGAGTTTTGATTGATAATATCAAATCGTCCACTGAGCAAAAACTTTAAATTGTTGGTAATTGCGATTTGATCCTGAAGATAGATGCCCAAACTATCTATCTTGTCTTGAAACCGAAATATATCCGTCATATGCGGATACAAAGCATACGTTTGAAACACCATCGCCAAGCCGCGTTTATCCAGCGGGACATCATTTACTTGCTGACCATCAATCAGCAATTCACCAGCAGTGATTTCTTCAAGTCCAGCCATCATACAAAGTACAGTAGATTTGCCACAACCGGATGGACCAACGAAAATGACAAATTCGCGATCGCTAGTTCTAACCCGTCTCGCAAGTTAATCTCGCGCACAAAGCCCTGACCAAGCTTTGATGGATACTTCCAGGTAATGTCATTATCAGCAAGATTTCCACTTTTTTGATCGAGAAGCGTTAATGGAGGATCGCTTTGCTGTATTTCTTGAAATAACTCCCGATACAGCTTGCTGTGAGATCGTTATGGTCATCGGCTTGAGTCAAATCAGCAGTCGAGTAAATGAGCTTGTAGCGCAATTGCAAATAGTTCTTAATGTATTTCACAAAATTTGCATTGATCCAGCCCCTCTCAAAACTCGCGTATTTAGTTAGTACTCCTGTCAGAAGAATTACACTGGTTATAGGGTAAAAAGTTGGTATAAGCAATTAACAAACGATGAATCAAACGATTGAATCTTTAGCAGCAATCGATAACAAACTTTCACAGCGTCACATTGACCTTGATCAATCAGGATACTTCATTATTTATGTGGATCGCGAAGCTCAGTTAATTTGTGCTAAACATTTTACGAACGTGATCGATGAGCGCGGTTTAGCCGTTGACCCCGAAACAGGTAAAGTTATCCCCGCACGCGGTAAAGTTGAACGCACTCACACAACAGTTTATTCTGGTAGAACTGCAAAAGAGCTTTGCGTCAAAATTTTAGAGCAAACTCAGCCTTGTCCAGTGACTCGGTTAGACCATGCAGCTTATCTTGGTCGCGAGTTTGTTCGGGCTGAGAATGCTTTAGTATCTGGGCAAGAATATATTCAGGATTAGTTGATGCTAGCTAACTACCGAACGTATAAGTAGTAAGTTGCCATAGGAATAACTGTTGCAGCAAGTAATAAACCAACAACCCAGATTGTTGCGTTACCTGTATCGGTTTCGTCTTTGGCTTTGAATGTCCCTTCGACACTCACATTTTGAGCAAGTTGTGGTGGTCCTGGATCTTCTTTGCCAGACAAAACGGCGACTAGGCGATCGCTCGCATCTAAGAAGGCTTGGTTATATTTCTCACCTTCGCGCAGCGGTGCTGGCACGGTTTCTGTTACTACACTTTGAGCCGTATCATCTGATAACAAGGCTTTCACTTTGTCACCAGTACGAATTGCGGTATTGTTTGTGAGCGTGTCAATCACAAGTAAAGTTTGATTCGCTTGCGCTTCTAGTGTTGGGAACCATTTGCTAAACAGCTTTTGTGTAAAGCTATCGATGGTTTCCCCGTAGTCAAGGCGGCGGATGGTGACGAATCTAACTTCGTTACCTGTGTCTTTCGCTAAATCTTCCAAAGCGCTACCAATTTTGCCTTCATTAATCCGGCTGATCACTTCAGCTTGATCGATTACCCAAGTGCGATCGCCTGCGGTAACTTGTGGTATCTGATAGATGCTAGTGGCGTTTACAGGTGCTATCCACAATGTCGATGCGAGTAACATCACCACGAAAAACACCACTAAACGCGGTAAATAGTTTATTCGATTAAACAATGGATTGAGGAGTTTCATCGGAACTAAACCGATAGACGACGAATAAAAAAGCAATTAGCCGTTAGCCTTTAGCTTAAGCAAAGGCTGACATAAACTAAATTTAAACGCAGAAAGCTTTACTTAAGCGAGTTTATATGTTTTGTTTAAGCTATTCACCAACGAATAAGTGCTTTTATCCCAAAATACTACCGCAATCGAAGGGATCAGAGGACGCGCCGAAGCGCAGAGCTACGGTTTGGAGGTCAGGAAGTTAAAAATTGCTCATATTATTGTGAGAGACTACGAATGCCAAAGATTTCTCTAAACTCTGACCTCGGTTAAAAATGACTCTAGTCCTGACAAATGATGACGGTATTGATGCTCCTGGAATTCGCGCTTTGCTCAAAGCAGTGAACGGTCAAGGCATTATCGTAGCACCAAAAGCACATCTTTCTGGTTGCGGTCATCAAGTGACAACAACGCAGCCAATTCATGTTGAGCAAAGATCTCAAGTGGAATACGCGATCGCCGGAACTCCTGCTGATTGTGTTCGAGTAGCCTTGTCACATCTTTTTGATGATGTCAAGTTTGTATTATCCGGCATCAATGCTGGGGGTAACATGGGGGCAGATACATATATTTCAGGAACCGTGGCAGCGGTGAGAGAAGCGGCATTTCATCGAGTTCCAGGGATTGCAATTTCGCATTATCGAAAAGGAAAAAGAAACGTTGATTGGGATGTTGCCGCGCGTTGGACAGCCCATGTGCTTGCGGATCTTCTACAACGCCCGTTCGTGCCAGGAACATTCTGGAATGTAAATTTACCGCACTTAGAGCCAGGAGAACCTGACCCAGAGGTGGTATTTTGTGAACCGTGCACGCAACCATTACCATTAAAATATCGTGTCGAGGGAGAAAATTTGTTTTATGTAGGCGAGTACGCCCTGCGCGATCGCACTCCAGGCACCGACGTTGATGTTTGCTTCTCAGGACGCATCGCCGTTACTCAGATCAAACTTTAATTGCCAAGATAGATATTTATCAAATGCAAATCCACAGCAAGCTGTTCGCAAAATGCAATTTATGGATGACCAACACACTGCGCCTACATCTGTCAATCCATCAATCTACTTGGCACCTTTTTTTCAAGGATTGCCAGCAACAGCGGTGGAAAAAGCGATCGCGCATCTTGTCACGCGATCGCATCCAGCCAATCAAGTGATTCTCTTAGAAAACGATTGGGGGAATTCAGTCTATTTCATTCTTGAAGGTTGGGTAAAAATTCGTACTTATAATATCGACGGCAAAGAAGTCACGCTCAATATTTTGGGCAAAGCAGAAATTTTTGGTGAAATGGCAGCGCTAGATGAAGCACCCCGCTCGACTGATGCAATTACACTCACTCCTACTACGATTGGTAGTGTGCCCGCGCAAGATTTCATTACATTAATTCAAACTGAACCCTTGGCAGGAATTCGATTAGCGCAACTCATGGCACGCCGCTTACGTCAAGTCAATCGCCGCCTCCGGCTACGTGAATCGGATAGTGTGTCGCGCGTTGCAGATACGCTGCTATTTTTGGCAGAAGGACAAGGAATACAAGATGAAGCAGGAATCCAAATTCCTAACTTACCGCATCGCGAATTAAGTAGTTTGAGTGGCTTAGCCCGCGAAACGGTGACAAGAGTCTTGACAAAATTAGAGAAAAAAGGCTTGATCCTGCGTCAACACCAAATACTTTCTATACCCGATTTCAAAGCACTAGAACGACTAATAATGTAGGGTCAGAGATCAGTTGACAGTGAAGAGAGTGTGGGAAGACTTTGTCAACTATCAACTGTCAACTTAGCGTGTTCGATGTTCTAACTACCTCAACGAGACTGCTATAAATAATAATTGCCAAGTGCTAAAAGCTTTTCTATTGCCCATTACCAATTACCGACTTCAACAAGTGTGATATTGAATCATGTCCACCTACTTAGTTTTTAGATAAAAATTACATGAGTGATTTCGTCAGCCGTAACGAGGAATACCCTTCACCGCATATAGAAACACCTGTGAGTCATCCTTTAGCCGCAACAAGCAAGAGTGCTACGCCTTTAAAGATGGTAGAAACCGCATTTCTGGCGAGTACTGCTAGCTTGATTTGGTTTATCAATTACTATTTATCGCTAGGACCGCTGTTGCGAGTTTTCTTTCCTGTACCGATCGCATTAGTTTACCTGCGTTGGGGTGCTAGGGCGGCTTGGATGGCGACTGGCGTTTCCGGATTGCTATTATCGGTACTTTTAGGACCTACACGCGGTATTTTGTATATTATGCCGTTTGCACTAATGGGCGTGTTACTCGGTGCAACATGGCATCGTCGCGCACCTTGGATTGTCTCAATTATTTTAGGTGCGCTCTTGGGTACAATCGGTTTTTTCTTTCGCTTTTGGGTACTATCAGTTTTATCGGGTGAAGATCTGTGGGTATATACGATAACCCAAGTTACAAGATTTGCGGAATGGGCTTTTTTGCGGCTTGGATTGCTTGCACAGCCGAGTGTTTTATTAATTGAAGCAGCCGCGATCGCGCTTGTTTTTGTACAAAATATTGTTTACTTGTTTGTCGTCCACTTAGCATCCTGGTTCCTCCTTGATCGCTTAGGCAATTCGATTCCGCGTCCGCCGCACTGGGTACAAGTTTTAATGGATTACGAAGGAGATGCTTAGTAAGGAGTGAGAACACCCCATTACCAATTACCAATTGCTAATCGCTATTCATGATTCATGTTTATACCCAAGAGAAACAAGGTAACGAATGGCTGCGACGGTATCGCGGTGCTTCGGCGGCGTTAGCTTGTGTTTTAGGTTTTACCGAAACAGGATTAATTCCTGGAATTTCGGCGGCAGGAAGTACGCCCCAAGCGCGAAGATATACCGCGATCGCCGATGCCGAGTTTCTTTACAATGGTCCGCAGCCGCAGCCGCAATACCCTTTACCACCACTCCAAGCAGGTGCTTCACCAGTCTTTATTTCGCGGGCGGTTGTCGAAGCACTGGCTTTACCAATTTATCTTTTTAATGCAGGATTACCTCAACTTCCAAGCGTACCGACGATTGATTTAGGTGGTACGGCGGCGCAATGTTTAAGTCTAGGCTATGCATTGGAACTCGCAACTGTTAAACATCTGTGGGCGCAAGGTATTCTCTGGGGCGAACAACTAGCGCGTCAGCCGCAGGATTATATTATTTTAGGCGAGTGTGTTGTCGGCGGCACAACAACTGCACTCGCGGTTTTGACAGGGTTGGGAATTGCAGCCGCAGGAAAAGTTAACAGTAGTCACCCTGTTTGCAATCACGCACAAAAATGGACACTTGTCAAATCAGGATTGCAACGCGCGCATCTTTGGGACAAAATACCGCTGCAAGATCCTTTGGCGCTGATCGCTGCGGTGGGCGATCCGATGCAAATTGCGGTAGCGGGAATGGCGATCGCACTGAGTCGTTCTAAAGGCGTACTTCTTGCTGGTGGTACGCAGATGCTGGCTGTTTATGCCTTGATGCAAGCCTTAGGCAAAGTTTTTGAGATTGCATGGCAACCAGAAGAAGTTGCTGTGGGAACGACTCGTTGGGTTGCAGAAGATCCCACAGGTAATACCGTTGAGTTAGCACGACTGATTGGGGGAGTACCTTTACTCGCTACAAAATTAAGTTTTAAGAATTCTCGATACCCTCAACTACAGGTTTATGAACAAGGTTATGTCAAGGAAGGTGTAGCCGCTGGCGGTTGCTGTATTGCTGCTTGTTTGATGCAATACTGGCATCAAGCTCAACTCTTACAGACAATCGAAACTTTACTAGATCGTTATTCACAAAGTTGTTAGCTTCTAGTAGTCAGCACTATTAGCACTAATTGTCAAGATTTCGTTCATACGTCAAAGGTCATCGGCGTTTAGGTTCAACTTCCATTACCTATTCGCGATTACCCATTACCACTGCATAACTTGTTAGTGAATTCTTTGCGCTAGCAGTTGTTCTTCCAACGCTGCAATTCGGTTATACGCAGCCGTAAGCTGTGCTGTCAGTCGTTGAATTTGAATTTCTGGTGCAAGTTCCTTCTCACCACTTTGACGCTGGTTTTCAATACTGCCGTTATCTTCTAGAACATCTTTATGTCCCATCGTTGTTTTAGCAGCTTTGTATCCTTGAGTTGCATAACGTCCTCCAGTATTTTGTAGCGAGTAACTAGCCTCTTGTGTAGGCGATAATCGACACTCTGACAAGGCTTCAGAAACTCTGCCGTTAAGTTGTTCAATTGCTTGATATAACGTATCCACCTTGTGGCTTAAAGTGATGACTTGCTTTTGTAGCGGTTCCATAGAATTAATTGCCTCATTGCCCGAAGGAATATCTCTATCTATGCTAGGCAACAAAATAGCAAAGTTAACTCTACTTATGAAACATTTAACTTTTGATAATCTTACTTTTAAAGCGATACATTTATTTTTGCTTCTCAATAAAGGTAAATAATTGTAGTAAGTAGCTACAGTGTGATTTATGTAGATTGATTAAATATTTTAGCTAATTAAGCTAGGAAAATCCTGATAAATACTGATTTTTGTTGCTTTATCAAAGATGAGAACTGGCAACTAGATAAGTAAAATTTTAAGAAGCGATCGCCACAACAGCTTAAGTTATCCGGTAATAATACTCATTACATTGGGTTAGTAACGACTAAAAAAATATATCATCGATAAAAATCAATACAACAATTTTTAGCTAACAAATCCTCTATCTATAGCTTGTTAAGCGAAAATAGATAGGCAGCGTTTCACTTAGGAAATAATGCTTAGTTTTCCAGATTTTTTTACAGCTTGTAGCGGCAAATGGACGACCGAACGTATTTATCACTCAATGCCGCAAGGTAGTATCGAACGGTCTTACACTGAGTATCAAGTCAAACCAATCTCACCCACAGACAAACAGCGAATTTTAACTTTATCAACTCAAGCAGGGATAAAAGTAGAAGTACAACTAGCAACTGTGCAACAAGAAGATTTACCAGGCTTTGCGATTTCATTCAATACTCGCTCGGAAACGGGTGAAACGGTATCAATGAGTTTGCAAGCTTTATTTGTGCCAGATACGTATATTTCTGCGGAAAGTACTGCTGTCAAGTTACCGCCACCTGTAGCCGCACAAATTGCCACCCAACCGGAAGGAGAAGTAATTCAAGGTTTTTATCTGCGTGATGAGGGTTACTCAGAAGCGGGAACCGCTGTAGGGCGATTTACATATCAACCCACACGCCAAACGTTAGAAATGACAACTTACTATCGACGCTCAGTCGCAGTTGATCAGATGCGTATGGTAGCACCAAACTTACGACTGCGGACAATTGTGACTTACCAAAGACCCGACAATACCAATGAAATACCGACGATAATTGATTTGGTAGGGTTTGGTGTAGAGCAGCGAAGCGTGTAACGATTTAATTATGGAGCGACGGACTTTTTTATTCGGGACAGGAACTTTAGCACTGTCACAGTTATTATTAGGGTGCAATCCACAAGGAGACTCGTTGGAGATCGAGTTTTTGCGGGGTTCGATACCAGCGATTGTTGTTGATCGCTTTCGTCAGCAGGTGCAATCACAAGCAAGGTTTACACCTGTTGCCCAACTTCAAGAGTTATTTGAGCAACTACAAACTTGGCGTCAGCAAGCAAGTACTACACAGCAACCGCGATCGCTTCCCCTACCGACTCGCCAATCGCAATCACCAAACCCATCTGCGTTGATTACCTTGGGAGATTACTGGCTATCGACAGCGATTCAACAGCAACTGATTCAACCGCTCAATATTACTCAACTCCAAAATTGGAATGCGTTACCCAGTCGCTGGCAAGAACTTGTCAGACGCAATAATCAAGGGGAAAGCGATCCACAAGGACAAATATGGGCAGCGCCTTATCGCTGGGGCAGTACAGTTATACTCTACAACCGAGAAAAATTTAATTCCTTGGGCTGGACACCAAATGATTGGAGTGATTTATGGCGTCCTGAACTGCGATCGCGCATTTCCATCGTCGATCAATCGCGGGAAGTCATTGGGTTAACTCTCAAGCGCTTGGGTCAATCCTACAACGCCCAAAATCTCGATCAAATCCCAAATTTAGAAGAGCAACTACAGGCTTTACATCAACAAGTACGACTTTACAGTTCTAATCGATACATCGAACCTTTGATTATTGGCGATACTTGGGCAGCAGTAGGTTGGTCAACGGACGTGCTACCAATCTTGCGGCGTTATCGAGAAATTGCTGTTGTCGTTCCGCGATCAGGAACAGCACTTTGGGCAGATGTGTGGGTTAATCCTATTAATGCAGCGTTACCGCCTCTAGCCTCACAATGGATTGATTTTTGCTGGCAACAGCCAATCGCGCAGCAAATCTCACTACGCACTTATGGCACTTCGCCTGCAGCAGTACAACTACCACCAGCAAGCGGACAAAATCCGACACGAATCGAATTTACGGATGCCCAATTACAACAAAGTGAGTTTTTGCTACCACTTTCTGCAACTACACAAAAACAGTATGAGGCATTGTGGCAGTCAATTAGAGCATCAACTTGATTTTTATATAGTTCATTGGAAATCCATTCCTCAACTTGTCTTCAGAAGAAGCTTCAAGAAAAATATAGATTTTTTTTGAACTAAATGCATCCAATTTGTTGTTGATGACGTACTAGAGTCGTGCAAACCAATTGAACTTGCAATTGGGAGTATCGACGATTTCACTTCACTACGACAAAGACAAGTTGATGGAGGTCTAATGAGATTTAATCAATTAGGTAAAGCCGCATTAGTCATATCTTTGACCGCTGCTTCTCAGATTTTTGCTTTTGCTCCAGCACTCAGTAGACCAGTATATAAAGTTATTGGATTAAAAAGCGATAATACGTTAGTTACATATGAGTACAATTCTCGCCGTTCAAATAAAATCAAAATTAAAGGAGTTGATGGAAACGTTTTAGGAATAGATTTTCGCCCTGCAAATAATCAACTCTATGCAATTACAGATACTGATAAAATATACACAATTAATAGTGATAGCGGTGTTGCTACATTGATAAGTTCTTTATCAGTAAGCTTTAGTGGAGGATTTCAATCCGGTGTAGATTTCAATCCAGTTGCGGATAGGCTGAGGTTAGTAGCAAACAATGGTGAGAATTTTAGAATTAACGTTGACACCGGAGAAGTTGTTGTAGATAAACCACTTAATTACAATCCTCCTCAAGCGATTGGGGTAACCGCTGCTGCATATACTAACTCTAGACCTGGAGTCAGCAATACCACACTTTATAATCTGGACTATGATTCTGATAGCTTAGTCATTCAGAATCCACCGAATGATGGCACTCTAACCACAGTAGGATCGCTGGGTTTTAACTTACCGCCGATCGCAGGATTTGATATTGTCACTAACCGCAATGGAGAGAATATTGGATTTATTGCATCTGGTAGATCTTTGTATACTGTAGATTTATCAACTGGACGAGCTACTTTTATAGGTAACTTTCGTGCAGGTAATTTAATTGGAATTGCTGCTACCCTAAGTTCTAAAGGTAGATAACAAGTTTGAGGTGAAGTTGTAATTAATTAAAATCACTCGAAGTAATGCAATCGAAATCTATAACTTTTTTAAAGGATAACTATAATAGTAGTTCCTTCCTCAAGTTTAAAAGCTAGATAAAGATTGCTATTTGACACTTCAACCACTGCTTGTGTTAGATAGGACAATAAACTAGTTGCATTGATTATTCCTCCTGCATGAAGAGAATCACGAATTTGTTCGCTGCTAGATAACCCTGTCCACCTCCGTGGACTTAATCATAAAACTCTTAATTTTAGTATGCTGCTTTGCACGCTTCGTTTGGGTAGTTCCGAAAAGAGTCGAAGGAAGAGTGCGATTCATGCAGGAGGTCTATTTATTATGTGCGTTATTACAATAAGTTTATTAAACTTATTAAACAGTTGAGTGTGAGTGAAAAGCTTTATCCAAGAAAGACTGCTTCTAAACCTTTGTTGTGTTCAAGTTTTGGGTATTACTATGCTACTACATTAGTTAACTATTAATATTAAATACAGTTAATTAGTGATGATAAACATGATAAGGGCTAACTATTAATTAGTAACTAACTACCAATCTAATTATTTAACTAACGATAGATACAAACAAGGTTTTTATTTTTTTGTTTTTTCTAATATTATAATGCTCACTGAGTGAATCTAATTCATAAGATTATTGCTAATTCATTTCTGTGACAAAGATAGGTTAATTATTTAGTAGCAAATAAAAGTTTTTATCTTATTAGGAAATATGATTTTGTAGCATAAATTTTAAAGTACTAATATTTTAAATAATAACAGAAAAAGTAATTTGAAGTTTACGTTGAATTTAACTAATTTAGTGGATTTTAATAAGTTTTAAAAAGTCAATTTTATGCTAAAAGTTCATTATTTAGTAATGACAAATTCAACAGATAATAGTATCTTGAGAATAATTGATTATGAAGTGTAAGAAATATTCTCTATGTTATTGAGGACACTGTTCTAGATACGAGGTTTTTAATGCCGAGTAAATGTAGTAATCAGAAAAATGCTCAGCGGTTTTATTGCCCTAAATGCAATCGCCGATTATGGCGCGTAGGTAACTCAAAGTACTTTCTATCTTACACAGAAGTATCAGAAAGCCGAAGACACGTCAAAATGCTTCATCAGGAGGCATTATTATTGACTGCGAAAGGCACACACAATAGTTGTCATTCCTGGGTTGAAGAATTTGTTTGTGGAGAGCATGGTAAACTTTGGATGAAGCTGAGTAAACAAGCTGATGGTTCGCTTTACACTTCACTAGCAACAACGAATGATTATCGTCCTAGAGATAAATATACTTACCGTATGAATTGTCCATTTCAATTAGATTTAGATGCGATTAATCGTACAATCACCTCATAAAGTAAATCTTCTTAGTAGGTACAATGCCTTCTGAGCAACCTGGCAACACTGACAAATTCATCCAAACAGATGTAGAGTTATACCTCGCGCTAAAAGCTGGTCAGGATGTTGCTTTAGGCATTCTTTATGATCGCCATGCTGGATTAGTTTATGGAATAGCACTCAAAATTCTTGGTAATCTGCAGGAAGCAGAAGATCTCACGCAGGATATTTTTCTCAATCTTGCTCAAGCGTCATCCTACGATCCAACACGAGGCTCACTGAGAACATTCTTAGCGATTTTGACGCGATCGCGTGCGATTGACCGAGTGCGATCGCGTAGTAAAGCCCGTGAGTTGTTTGGACAGTGGAGAGATAGCCAAGCACAGCAAACTGCTACCGATTCTCTTTTTGAACAACTTTCTCAAAGTGAGCAATCTCAGGAAGTACGAGCAGCACTCTCCCAATTATCAGACACTCAGCGGCAAATTCTCCAGATGGCTTATTATGATGGTTTTAGTCAGTCAGAAATTGCCAAGCGACTAGAAATTCCTTTGGGGACTGTGAAGGCTAGAGCGCGGCGGGGTCTTCTCAAACTGCGTCAAACTCTCACAGATTACATTGGATAGCCCCAACTATGGTTTGGTCGATGCCGTCAGAACAGTTACAGTTACTCATTGCTGGGTATGTCCTTGGCGATCTAAGCCCAGAGGAAATGACAGAATTTGAACAACTTCTGGCAAATGATGCTGCGATCGCCCAAGAAGTCGCAAAGATGCAAAAGGCATTAGAAATAACATATGCTCCACCAGAAGTAGCACCGCCAAGATATCTGCGTACATCCATTTTGGATGCAAATAAGCATCAGAGTAAACGCTTGAGCCGCGCGCGCCCACAGCGCTCATTCTCCTGGTTTCAAGCCATGGGAGTTGCCGCAGCCGTGTTGATTGTCGCTTTGGGTATGAGTAATTATCTTCTGTGGCGATCTCTACAAATACAAGCTGAAGTCCAGCAATCGGAACCTTTAACTTTTGCGCTGCAAGCCCAAGATGCAAATGTTTCTGCCTCGGCTACCCTAAAAGTCAATCCCAGTACACTAGAAGCTGAGCTAATCGCGCAAAACTTGCCTGCTTTACCGCCTGGAAAAGTTTATGCATTGTGGACAGTCTTGCAGCAAGGTGCGCCCGTTACAACTGATGACAAAAACGCTGTCTTAACAGCAGTATTTCGAGTCGATGCTAACGGCAATGCTTTAGAAAATATTGAGGTTCCTCAGATATATCGCAATAAAGACTTGGTGGCAGCAGTCGCTATAACCGTAGAAGATGCTAGCGCGCCTCAGCGACACGAAGGCACACCCGTTTTGATCGTAAAAGTGTAAAGTTAAAGACCGCCAATAATTCGACAGTTTGTATGATCTCTACTCAGATTCTGTATCGAGTTGTCGCATCGTACCATTTTGACCTTCACCAATTCGCCGCAATCCTGGTCTTCCTGTGGTATTGAGATGGTCGATTTGGCATTGAAGATTTGCGGTGAAATCACACGTATAGGTTGCTAAAAGTTCTTGTTGATAATTAAACACGCGGATGTTGTAACCGAAATCTCTCGCTACTGTACCAAAATGATTGACAAATTTGTAGCGTTGTAGGTAGTCAAGTGCATTCCAAAGGTGTTGTTTAACAATCAAGTCAATGCGTCCAGCATTAGTACCATCCGCCGGATATGCAATCCAATTGTCTAAAAGTTGACCCGCAAACTGTTCTCTTGCCCACCACAAACTAGGAACTGTGAGGTCGCTTTGAGAAATTGTATTTGCGGTAATTACATATCTATTGTTTAGCGGTGCGCCTGGATCTAACAAGCTCAATTCCAATGGCTCGGTTGAGGGTTGCGGTACTGCTTGTACTGTAGAAGATAACAATGAAGCAAGCAAAGTACTTATACTTAGAATAGTGAGGAGAAGCGATCGCATTTTAAGAATATTTTTACTAATAGCTTCTTGGCGATTTATTGTAGTCTAAAATTAAGGCAAAAGGCAGAATGTATAGCAGGAGTCAGAGGTCAGGGTTAAACCCCCCCTCAAGGACATCAATACTAGCTTCAATAATGTCCTAACTCTATTGACTATGGTTATATAAAAATTTTAGGTTCTAGAAAATAACTCTTTGTATCTTCATCTATACATCTCCAGATGCATCGCGCAAAAAAATACGGCGTCAAAAGCGATCGCTTGCTAAAGTTATTGATGATAATTTCTTCTTGCCCTTCACCTTCTTACTCTTGATACTCATTAGTATGCATCGCTTGCGGACAGTGAATGCGGATATGCTGTAAACGAGGACCTTGCGCTGAGACGACGGTGAATTCTAAGTTCTGATAGTGTAAAGTTTCCCCGATCGCGGGGATTTTTTGAAGTTGGTAGAGAACAAACCCCCCCAATGTTTGATAGTCGTCGCTTAAGGGTAAATTTAACTGTAATAATTCGTTGAGTTCTTCGAGGTTCATTTGTGCTTGAACCAAAAAAGTTTGCTCATCCAAGTTTTGGACGAGTAACTCGTTTGTTCTTGCGAGTTCACCAGCATTGCCAATGATTTGAGCAATTAAATCTTGAATGGTCAATAAGCCGACAGTACCACCAAATTCGTTGACAACGATGACCATTTGTAAATGCGATCGCTGCATTAATGGCAATAGCTCGCTTAACGGAGTATATTCGGGGACAAATCTAGCAGGCTGTATCCAAGGTTGAATTTTTGTATCAAGCGATAATTTACCTAAAACGAGTGGCTTTGCCAGTTCCTTAAAGTGAACAATCCCGCGAATATCATCTAACGATTTACCTGCGATAGGATAGCGCGAATGCCCTGTCGTTGCCATTTCTTTGAGTAAAGTTTGAAACGTCGCTTCTTCGGATAAAGCCACAATTCCCGTGCGCGGTGTCATAACTTCTTCAGCGGTGACATCGCCAAATTCAAAGATGTTATTTAATAGTTCGCGTTCTTCGGCTTCTAAGCCGGTTGATTCGCGTTCGGTGGCAATAATTAACTGTAACTCTTCTGAAGTCACTGGAGATAGCCAAGCTTGTCCCGTGTATTGAATTCCGACAACGCGTAGCAGCAAGCGTGTTGATTGATTTAAAACCCAAATAAATGGCGTAAAGAAACGCGCGATCGCTTTTACAGGAAGTGCTAGCAACCTTGCTAACCGTTCCGAGTAAAGCAATGCGACTGACTTGGGGCAAAGTTCCCCTAAAACGATTTGGAGATAAGCGACAAGGAGAAAAGCTAAGGGAATTGCGAGTGAGTGCGCCAACCGCATCCGCAGCGCATCTGAAACGGGTAACTGTGCTAGCCCCGTAGCGACAAGAACAGCCATCGTACTCTCGCCAATCCAACCGAGTGCCAAACTCGATAACGTAATTCCTAATTGAGTCGTAGACAGCAAGCGCTCGATACTATGTTGGAGTGATTGGAGCGTGATCGCGGGTGCGTCTCCAGCTTCTACCAATTGGTGGATGCGCGATCGCCGCACGGACACCATAGAAAACTCTGCTGCCACAAAAAAGGCATTAATTGCAATCAGCAACAATACCGAAAGCAGGCGCAGCCATATATCTGAGATAAACAACGGTGATACAGCCAAAAGCAGAACAAAACAGGCAACTATCGGCAAGTGAGACATCAATTTGGTTTCAAAATTCTGCCTCGTGGCATTGTTGTCCGCCTTGCCCCAATAAGATACAACACTTAAATTTTGACAGGAATTTCCGATACTTGCAGTTTGAGTTGCTGCTGAGGATAGTCGGTTAAACGTAGCGACAGGTTTTCCACATCATCAAGCGCGGTTGCGGGAATGCTTACTACGCCGGATACCGGTTTGCCATCGGGGGCTAACTTTTCGGGTAAATCTTCAGCATTTACTGTTAACGCGCGTCCGTGATTATCTGTAATATCCATAAAACTTGACAAAAAGCGCACCGTGCGATCGCCTTCGTTTTTGAGGTTCAGTTTGATTTGTAATGTTCCACCTACATATTGCGCGGATAGAACTTCTAAAACAACGTCGCGATCGCGATTGACAATCGGAAATCCTGGTTGACTTGCGTCTACGACTAACTGCGCTTTTGGTGTTGTGTTAGATGATTGCGTATCAGGTTTTGGCGACTGTGGTTTTTCTGGTTTGGCGTTTTTGCCTTTGCCTTCAATTCTGGCGCGAACGTTGGTGAGGATATCTTGCTCTTTTAACATCACCACTGCCCGTTGCTGTTGCGAGGCTCTTTGAGCAATTTTACCTTTATTCACTGGACGCGTATCCGGTTGAGTTACACTTTCGAGGGCTTCACTACCAATACTAAATCCCCATACTGCACTTACATAACCTGCGATCGCCATAAGAACTAACAAGAGCAAACTGAGCGCTACAGTAGAGTTTATTTTCATTGGTTATTTAAATATACAAGTTGCTGCTCAACATATCGTTTGCTGTGCCTATTGCATTATTTTATTGTGATTCTCACAATATCAACAATGACATCGACTATATTAAATAGGCAATAATATAGTATAAAAATGATATGTTAATATGTCAGCGGTAACAACACATTTTGTCCACACAAGTGCGTTGTCGTTGATAATATAAAAGAAAATTCCGGCAGTTGGCCGAGCGGTTGAGGCAGCGAACTCATAATTCGCCTTAGGCAGGTTCAACTCCTGCACTGCCGACTTTTTATAAAACCTACTCAAAAGGTATAATTTCGGGATTTTCCGTTTCACCTTCCAAATCGTTTTCGATTGGGATGTCTTCGGCGGGAACTTCTACCGGTGGGCTATCGCTCTCGTTTTGGTTGCTATCTTCTGTATCAGTTGGAGTAATGTTCGTTGGTGTCACCTGTGCGGGGGGTTGTGAGAATAGCGATGAGTCATAAGGATTTTGTAAATCCGGCGTACGCAGCGTTGTGTTACCGATTTGTTGTTGGAGCGTATCTTGGTACAAAGTATTGATAAGCCGCGCGTCGCGTATGTATTCATTTTCAGGATAACTGTTGCGCGTGAAAGAACCAATCCCAAACAATGAGTTGAGTTGCCGTAGTAAAGAACGATTGCGATAAAAATCAGGTGCGTTTGTAAAAAAGGCGCGGTAGAATGCCTCCGGTACTGTTTCGCTGCGTGTTGGCTCTACGGGTGCTGTTTGGGCGATCGCCGCAGTCGGGATAGCTGCAAGAAGAATTAAACTCGTCAAACATTTGTACGCGAAACGCATAGATTCAACCTCACTTTCTAACGCAGTCTTCATTTATGCTGAAACTTAAACTCTTTTTAGCTTAACTTTCGCTTAGCCACCACCGTTGACACACTGATGATTAATCAAACTGCGTCGCAGCCAGCATCTGATAATTGGGCAATAACTGCTGATCTCACTAGTCTTCGCCAACACCTTTTAGATTTATTCTGTCGGTTAGCTTATCGCGAAGGAGATTTTGTGCTTTCTTCTGGGCAGCACAGTTCATACTATATTAATGGCAAGGAAGTCACGCTACATCCTCAAGGAGCGTTAGCGATCGGGCGGATTGTTGTTTCTTTGTTACCACCTGATACTCAAGCTGTCGCTGGTTTAACCTTGGGTGCCGATCCAATTGTGACAGCTGTTAGTGTGGTTTCAGCGTATGAAAATCGCCCAATACCCGCGTTGATTGTCCGCAAAGAAGCAAAAGGACACGGTACAAGAGCGTATATTGAAGGTCCAAATTTACCAGAAAACGCGAGCGTTGTCGTGTTAGAAGATGTCGTGACAACGGGAGGATCGGCATTAAAAGCCGCAGAAAGGCTTAAAGATGCGGGTTACAGCGTCAACCATGTTATTTCGCTCGTTGATCGCCTGCAAGGAGGTGCAGAACTTTATGCATCAGCCGGATTGCAATTTCAATCAGTACTGACAATCGCAGACATTCAACAGCGCTTTCAGGAACTAGAGTAGAGGGAGTTAGGAGTGGGGGGTGAGAGGTGAGTTTTGAATTGTTCGCTTTCCAAAGGTGCCGGAGGCATTAGAAAATAACTCATAACTCAACACTTCACGACTCATAACTTCCTCTACACCTCTGCTCCCCCGCACCTCTGACCCTTGCTATAACTAGCTTTGAGTTACAGTTTCTTTTGCCAAGAACTTCTCTAATTCTGTCAGCGCATCGGCGTCAACTTTAGTTTGCATTGGACAGAACTTAGGACCACACATTGAGCAGAATTCGGCAGTTTTGTAAATATCTGCGGGTAGAGTTTCGTCGTGGTATTCTCTGGCGCGTTCTGGATCGAGCGCTAACTCAAACTGACGGTTCCAGTCGAAGTTGTAACGCGCGCGCGACAATTCGTCATCGCGATCTCTAGCACCAGGGCGATGACGCGCGATATCGGCGGCATGGGCGGCGATTTTGTAGGCGATTAAGCCATTACGGACATCTTCAGCATTAGGTAGTCCTAGATGCTCTTTAGGCGTGACATAGCACAACATTGCCGTGCCATACCAGCCTGCCATTGCTGCGCCGATTGCCGAGGTGATATGGTCATAACCAGGCGCAATGTCGGTTACTAAGGGTCCTAAAACGTAGAAGGGTGCTTCGGAACACTCTTCCATTTGCTTTTTGACGTTAAACTCGATTTGATCCATCGGTACGTGACCAGGACCTTCAACCATCACCTGCACGTCATGTTCCCATGCTTTGCGTGTGAGTTGTCCTAAGGTTTTAAGTTCGGCAAGTTGCGCCGCGTCGGATGCGTCGTGCGTGCATCCAGGACGTAACGAATCGCCTAAACTGAAAGAAACGTCGTATTTTTTGAAGATTTCGATAATGTCACGGAAGTGCGTGTAAAGCGGATTTTGCTTGTGATGATGCAGCATCCACCGCGCAAGAATACCACCGCCGCGCGAGACGATTCCGGTGATGCGATCGCGCACCAATGGCAAATGCTCGATTAAGATTCCAGCGTGAATCGTTTGATAGTCTACTCCTTGCTGTGCGTGCTTTTCAATCACGTGCAGAAAGTCATCAGGAGTCAGCTTCTCGATTGTGCCGTGAACCGATTCGAGTGCTTGGTAGACGGGTACTGTACCAATTGGTACGGGTGAGGCTTGGATGATGGCGCTGCGAATTTCATCTAAGTTCCCACCACCTGTAGATAAGTCCATCACGGTATCCGCGCCGTATTTAACTGCGAGGTTGAGTTTCGCAACTTCTTCATCTAAGTTAGAAGAGTTAGGACTTGCGCCAATATTCGCATTAACTTTGCACTTCGAGGCAATGCCGATACACATCGGCTCTAAGTTGGTGTGGTTAATATTAGCGGGGATAATCATGCGTCCCCGCGCAACTTCTTCTCGAATCAGCGTTGCTGGTAGATTTTCTCGTTGGGCGACATAGTGCATCTCTTCGGTAATTATGCCTTGACGAGCATAGTGCATCTGTGTCACATTAGCTTGCCCGCGACGCTTCGCGATCCATTCTGTACGCATTATTGAGTTCCTCTAGTAACAGCTTCCCTCCGCCGGTATGAGCCGGTCTCAGGTTCTCAGGGTTTGATCTCAGCCTGGACATCCAGACACCCCTAGCTTGGTTGATAATTGTATCACTTGAATTCGCAGCGCAGGCGATTAGGGAAATAATTCTTGAGGCGATCGCACTCAAGTGATAATAGAATAATCATCAGTTAAAAGTTGCTGTATGGATCGTTTAGTGCGTACTACATTAAGTGTGCCTACTGAGCTTTTAGAAGCAACTGATCGCGCACTTCAGCAAGGACACGCTCGCAGTCGTAACGAATTTGTTGCTATTGCCTTACGACATGAACTAGCAGCGCAGAAAAGGGTAGAAATTGACAGTGCTTTTTCTGCTATGGCTGGTGACAATGAATATCATATCTTCAATTTAAAACCAACTGTAAACTTTGGAGTAATTCTTGCTCATTAAAGGGCTTAGAAAAATAAGCTGCTGCACCTAAATTGAGCGCCAGTTGACGCTCTCTTTGTCCTTGACGCGAAGTTAACATTACAAAAGGTATTTGCTTGAGATTCGCAATTGATTTAACTTGGGCGAGTAAGCTGTAACCATCAAGGCGAGGCATATCAACATCAGAAATCACAGCTTTTACTTGCAAACCACTAAAAAGTTTTTCTAGCGCATCTTGTCCGTCGATCGCTTCTTCAACACGGTAGCCAGCTTTTTCTAGAGATAAAGTTAAAAAACGACGTACATTAATTGAGTCGTCTACGACTAAAATCGTGTTTTTATGACTTTGAACTTTTGGATTAGTTGTCTCGGTTTGTTCTAATTTTGCTGATTTCTGACAAGTAGAAATCCAATGCAGTAAAGCTGATGGATTCACTAAAGGAACAACGCGACCATCACCTAAAATTGTACAGCTAGAAAATCCAGGAGGCATGGTGATCGTGCCTTCAACTTGGCGAATTGCGACTTCTTGTTCGCCCCAGCAACGATCTACTTGCACAGCGACTAATTCATGACCTTGGATAATTTTTAAGACTGTGGGAACACTCATAATTGGTACAGTCGCTGCATGAGATTGTTTGTGTGTTGAACCACGAAATATCAGCCATTGCCCCAAGCGAATTAAAGGCATTGTATCGCCTTCCCAACTAAACATTTCGTCACCCGCGATTGTGGTAACGTGTTCAGAATTAAGTAAAAGCATTCCTTCGATCGCGTCTGTCGGAAATGCTAAAAACATACCGTTACTTTCAACAAGAACAACTTTCGCGATAGAAAGTGTTATTGGTACATTAAGATGAAAAGTTGTCCCTACACCAAGCTGCGTATCAACTTTAATATCTCCACGAATTTTGCTTAAGTTCGTGCGAACAACATCAAGTCCGACACCTCTACCAGATAAATTTGTGACTTGTTGGGCGGTACTAAAACCTGGTTCAAAAATCAGTGTTAATAGTTCTTGTTCGCTAGCTGTTGTCAGCGCCTTTGCGTCTAAACCGAGTTGCTGTGCTTTAGCACGAATTGCGTTTAGATCAATTCCTCTACCATCATCGCTAATGCTGATGATCGTTTGATTACCGCGTGTGGTAGCTTTAATTTCAATTGTGGCTTGTTCGGGTTTACCGTGCGATCGCCGCGTTTGCGGAGCTTCAATTCCGTGATCGAAGGCATTACGTAATAAATGCATTAAAGGATCGTTTAATGCTTCTAAAATATTCCGTTCAATTAAAGTTTCGCCACCTTGAATTTTTAAGTCAACTTTTTTGTTGTACTGTAATGAAAGTTCGCGTAAAAATCTCGGAAATTGATTTAATAAATCAGATAAGGGACGCATTCGCACTTGCGTCAAGCTGGTTTGCATCTGCTTTGCTGTGCGATTAAGTTCGCTGACAGTTTGTGTAGTATCTTCAATACTAAGACTAATATCATCAGCGACTTCTTGAATACGAAAAATGTTTTCCATAACCTCATCGGTTAAAGCTCGGAGGTTATGACCTTCAGTGGAAAATCTAGCGCTAGAATTAGGTTCTTGTTCTATGGTATAGCTATTAAAGCTATCAGCAGCGTCTATGTGCGAATAGTTGTTTCTTTCATAAGCTGCGGACAAGCGAGTATCAAGGTTTTTTAGCGTCCGAACTCGACCATCTAAAATTTTAACTAAATTTCTTAAACGCTCCAAATACAAATTAATTCCGTTACGCTCGATTGTGAGTTCTCCAAATAAATCATTAAGGTGTTCGAGGATATCAATCGATACGCGAACTGTTTTATCTTGCTCTTTGACAAGAGAACCTGAATCGATTTCTGAAGCTAAATGAACAGATTTTTTTTCTGATTCTTGCGGAGGTTGGAGAGTAATTGAAGCTAATGTTTGGTGGAATTCTTGAGGATTTGCCTCGGTTTCTGGATCGGAGAGTAAATCAAAAAGGGCTTCAAGTTCGGCTTGTGCGGTTTCTATATCGTTATTCTTAACGTCATCAAAAGGAATTGTTGCTGGTACAGTGTCTTGGTTAAGTAGAATTGCCGCTTGCGATCGCCGCCATTCTTGCAAAGCTAAACTTGCAATTTCTGTAACGCGATCAGGGGATGCTTCAAGATTGCGACTAATTGATTCGCACAAGCTTTGAAACGCAGAAAGTTGAAACATTTGCCCTAAGCTGGCAAAATCCTGCGCGATTGTGAAAGTTTCTTCAAGGAGTCCAGGGTGTTGCGGGTCTGCTAAGATAGCTTCTAATCGTTGCAGGCATTCTTCGACTTCGGTTTCAAAGACTAAAGTTTGCATATCTTGCGTATCTTCTGGCAAGAGCAACTCATTGCTATCAACCGCTGTTGCATTTCCTAGACGTTGCTGTAGCTGAGAAAAGACCGGATCGACGTTGTTTTGTTGCCATTGTTTGTCAAGCGTTGTTCCTTGATGATAGATAGCGATCGCTTGTCGCAAGCAACTGACACCTGCCAATAATAAACTTTCCAACTCAGCATCAATTGGCAGTTGCTGTGTTTTTAAGACTTTGAAAAAATCTTCTAAACGATGCGCGAGATCGCTTAATACAGGAAACCCCATCATCGCCGCGCCACCTTTAATCGAATGTGCAGCGCGTAGCACCGCATCCATTTGTTGACGATCTTCGCGTGCAGATGCAACCATAATTCCGGTTTCAATCGTGTTTAAATAGTCTTGAGCTTCCTCAAGAAACGATAGCCGGATTTCTAGTTCTTTATCCTTTACCATGTGATTAAGCAGGGGTCAGAGGTCAGAGTTTTATTAAGGTAGGAAAACATGGGTAAACTGTGTACGAGAAACTTTTACAATGTCCTAACTCTATTGACCGTTGCTATAAATGAAAGACTCAACTTTCATTATCGACTTTGAAGGCACCAACGGAAGCTTGCAATTGCTGGGCGATAGTGGTTGTCTGTTGTAAAGAACCAGAAACTTGCTGTGCAGAATTTGCGGTTTGCTCAGAAACTGTTGCAATTTCTTTCATTAATTGGGTAACTTGTTGTGAAGTTTGGGCTTGCGCAATGGTTGCGTGAGAAATTGATTGAACTAATTGATCGATCTGGCGCGAGACATCAAAGATCTTCTTAAGATTTTTCTTCGTATCTTCAACTAAATTTGTTCCTTCAACAACTTGATTTGTACCGAGTTCCATCGCGTGGGCAACTTCAACCGTTTCGCGTTGAATATTTTCCACAATTTGCTCAATTTCTTTTGTTGCAGCACTCGACTGCGAGGCAAGTTCGCCGATTTCTTCTGCTACCAAAGCAAAGCCTCTACCTTCTTCACCTGCACGATTTGCTTCTATGCTAGCGTTAATCGCTAAGACGTTGGTTTGCAGCGCAATTTGGTTAATCAAAGAAACGACTTTAGAAATTTGTTGCGAGGATTCGCTTAACTGGCGGACTTTGCCCGCGGTTTCGGCAACAGTCTGGCTTAGGTTTAAAATACTATCTACCGTGTGGTTCATAGCGACTCCGCCCACTTGTGCGGTTAGCGAAGCTGTGCGCGTAATTTCTGCGGCTTGGTGGGCGCTGGCGGCGACGTCTTGAATCGAATCGGTCATTTGTGCTAAAGAGCCAAGACTATGCCTGATCGCCTCGGCTTGTTGTAAGGCTTGATCGGCTAATTGATGCATCGCGCCTTGGTTTTCGGCAACTGCAACATTCACTTGAGTTGCGGCTGTTTTGACATCGGTTGCGAGTTGGCACAAGCTTTCAATGATTGAGTTAAAAAAGTCGGCTACAGTACCAATTTCGCCTGCGGTAACTTCTGCACGTACTGTAAGATTGCCTTTGGTTGCTTCTTCGACATCACTGAGTAATCCTAGCAATTGCTGCTGAAGTGCTTCTTTTTGCTGTCGTTGTTCCTGCGAAATTTCTTCAGCAACTGCGCGCGCTTTTTCTACTTGTTCTAGAAGATAAGCTTGATCGAGTGCAAATCCGATTTGAGTTGCAAGCTGCGTGAATAAATCAATTTCAGCTTGTTGCCAAGCGCGGGTTGTTGCACAGTGATGCGCAATGAGTAACCCCAGTAATTGGTTATCTTTGAGGATAGGCGCGACTAAGTTGGCTTTAACGTCAAATCGTTCTAAAGTCTTGATATGACAGTCGGTTAAACCAGCTTGATGGATATTATCAATAGCGCGCACGCGACCATTTTTGTATTGTTGAATGTGTCGGTCTTTGAAACAAGGATCGTTGATGCTTTCTGCTAATGCTTGTGTCCAGCCAGGTGCGACAGATTCAGCAACAACGGTACCACTGTAGTCAGGATTAAATCGATAAATCACAACGCGATCGCATCTGAGAACTTTTCTCACTTCTTTCACCGCTGTCTTGAGAATATCATCGATATTCAATGAGCGACGAATCCGAAATGTGACATCTGCAAATAGTTGCGCTTGTTCGGTAACTTCTTCTTGCTGTTGCAGTAAACCTTGCAGTTGGTCTGCCATGTTGTTGATGTTAGCACCGAGCATCGCTAATTCATCTTTGCCATGTACGCTCAATCTTGTGTTGAGATGTCCGTTTCCGAGTTTTTGGACTGCTAGCGAAGCGTTGACGACGGGACGTAAGGCACGGTTAACTAAGTAAGCGGTGATCGCACCAATAAGTAGTGCGATCGCACTCGTTCCCAAGAAGAAGGGTAAAAATAATCCTTGATGGGCGGCAAAAACTTGCGCTGTGGGTAGAGCAACCATCGCACTCCAATTCAAGTCGGTTTGACTTTCAATTTGACGGATAGGGGTGTACGATACTAAATACTGTTGGCGCTCAACGCGATCGCGGTCGATGATACTGCCGACGGACGTATTGTTCGCTAATCGCGGCGCTACACGGGGAAATACGGCTTGCGCGTCTTCACCGATATAGTCTAGGTGTTCGGTTGGAGCCACAACAATTTTGCCCAAGTCATTAATGGCAAAGTATTCTTCAACGCCGAAACTGTTTCCGGTTCGGGCTAAGGTTTTCGCTTCAGCGTGCAGAATTTCATTAAAGTATTGCACTGGAGTCCGCGATCGCACTACCGCAAAGACTTCTCCAGTTGTTGTATCAATCACGGGGGCTGCGGCATAAATTGAATACTCGCCTGTTAATAACGACTTTCTCGGTGGTGTAACTACGGGGCGCTTGGTTCTAATACTTTGTTGAAAATAATCTACATTGCTATAGTTGGCGATGCCTTCTCCCGCAGTTTGCAGAATTACTTGACCGGCAGGATCAATAACAACAATATTGTCGTAGCCAGGATTATTTTTAATATATTGCTCTAAATTAAATTGTTTGGCTTGCGTCGGTACGATTGCCCGCACGGCAGGATCGCTTAACATACTCGACTGCGCCAAGTTTTGAATATCGAGATAGCGTTGTGCAATAAAATTATCAAATTGACCAGCTAAAGCGATCGCGCGTGCTTGTTGCTGTTGCGTAACGTTATTTGTAATGCCTTTATTTGTGATATAATAAGCTGTTGCACCAATAATGACGATTGGTAGCGTGCTGAGGGCGATCGCGAGGGTAGTCGCTTTAGTTTTTAAACTGAGTCGCTGCCAAAAAGGTAAACCTAACTTACGCAACGGTTGAACTGACGACTGATTAACATCTAACCCTGATTGAGGTTGAACGCGGTTGGAGATATCATCAATGCTATGGCGATCATTGTCAAGATTCGTTGCAGTTTTGTGTTGATGCCTACTCGTTGATTCCTGTTTAAATCGGGTTGCCATATGCGCTCCAATCAGTATTTGCTCGACTACCATACAACTAGTAGTTATGTAAACTGGGAGAATTTGCAATTGCTTTTGCATCTAACACCAGCAATTTCTCTTGTTGTTGCCAAATATATCCTTCGAGGTAAGGAAGTAGCGCGCTGCTTTCTTCGGCGGAAGGTTGTAAATTTGCTGTAACTCTAGTGACTCCTTTAATTTCTCGTACAATTAAGCTTAGCGGAGTTTCACCAACTCGCATAATCAGAATGTGGTATTGTTGACTACTCGCATCAATCGGTTGTGCAAGCAACATCAGTGCTAAATCAACTGCCCACAGAATACGATTGCGGCGATTAAATAATCCTAATATGCACTCAGGCATATTCGGCATCGGCGTTATCCGTGTAGTAGGTACAATTAAGACTTCTTGCACATACTTCGTCGCCAGAAGCGCTGGAGTATCCGCGTTGATCTGAAATCTCAAATAAGAACTACCCACATTGGTTTCTGGCTGATGCGGTTGTGGTGTCAGAATAGGAATATCCATAAGATTTAAGCAACGACTGATTTGACAGCACGAACTAATTCTTCGCGAGTAAAAGGCTTTGTGACATAAACAGCCGCGCCTTGTTTCATCCCCCAAAAGCGGTCAATCTCTTGATCTTTGGAACTACAAATAATAATTGGTAATTGCTCTGTAGCTGGATTATTTTTTAGTTTACGGCATAATTCAAAGCCACTCATACCTGGCATAACGATATCTGTAACAATTGCATCAGGTTTTTGTTCTACAGCTTTATGCAATGCTTCTTTCGCGCTGGTAGCACCAATAACACTGTAGCCACTTTCGCGAAGGAAATTACTTATTAATTCTAATTCTGACAAAGTATCTTCAACTACTAAAACTGTAGCCACTTGTATTTTCCTCAAATTTTAATAATTGATATTAATTTAATCATACTAAAGATGACTCAAGATAAATGCCGAAAGATTATTTTAAATAATTCTGATTGAGTAAACGGCTTGGTGAGATAGCCAGACGCACCTACAAATCTAGCTTTGACTCTATCAATAATTCCTGTACTTCCTGTCACCATAATAATTGGTGTACTCTTAAATAAAGAATGATTGCGGAGAAGGCGACACAACTCATAGCCATCAATTTTAGCCATTTTGATATCTAATAAAATCAAATCTGGCTTGATTCTGACAACTTGCATAAGTGCTTTGACAGGATCGTTAATTGTAAATACATCAAAACTTTCGTCATCCAAAAAATGATCTAGTTCGCGTAACATTGCCTGACTATCATCAATACATACGATTTTGTATGCTGCTTTTTTGGTGTGCGAAGTGATAATTTTCTCTAACGGTTTAGCCGATCTTTCAATAGCTTTACTGGGAGCCACTACAAATTTCTCAATTGGTTTATTATTCCGCTGCGTGATTTCAGGTAGTTGGTTATTAGGTGTAGCTTTAGTTAACGAAGTGGTTTGTTTATTATCGCTATTAATATTTTTATTGATATTATGTGTGGTTGAAGGTTTATTTTCAACCCTCACAGGGCTAGCAAGTTGAACGGCAGGTTGACTTTCTACTGGAGGTTTATATGTTCTTGGGAGTTGCTCAAAAGGTGGTTGAGGCTCGTGTAAGATGATACTCCCCATTTTGATATAAGGGTATAAACTTTGTGCTAGCTGTAGTTCGTCTTGATTGAGTAAAACAGCTAAGTGACGAATACTAAAACCTTTAAGGATCGAGCTTAGCTTATGTTGTGTTTCTGGGGTGAGTTGTTCTTTTATATTTGGTTGATTATTTAAGTAAGGACGTTGATAGGGAGACCAAAGTTGAGGTGCTAAAGATTGCCAAGATTTGATTCTTGGTTGGCAATGTTTGACTATTGATTGCAAATCAAGTTGGCAAAATTCGGCTGGTAATACATCATACTTTTCGTCAAGTTCGTAGCTACCTTCTTGAATCAAGAGAAAGGATTCGATAACCTCTTTTACGAGATACTCAATCAAAGCTGCGGCTTGATTTTGGTTGAGGTATTGATTGTCAACTAACCAACAAATCGCTTGATATTCGGGATGTAATTCTGATGCATTGTCAAACCTTAAGCGCAGTTGCGAACGGATTTCGCTGTTGAGTGTAGCAGTATGATAACTAAAGCGTCGCAAATAACAATCAAGGCGATCACAAGGATCTACCGTATGCGAAACATAAAGAATTTTGCCTTGTTTCACATAAATAAACCAAGTAACTGTATTACTGGTTACTTTTAGACAGACGCTATCGTAACTACTACATAAATTGGCGAGTAAGCTTAAAGGACGTAGTTTTTGAAACGTGCCATGAATAGCCATTTACAACTGAAACCTTGATGAAGTATACAATTTTATTAAGTAATAACTTTAAATTTAAAATCTTATTTCAAGCAGTATAAGATGTGAAGAACAATCTACTTTATTTTTCAATTAAGAGCATTTAACCGTCTCATAAAAAAATTGGTGAATAAAAAACAAAGGCTTTCTATGCGGTAAAAAATGTTGACTCACCTCTATACTATTAGTTCATTGAGTTACATGGATTTTACATGAAATCTCCAGGCTTTGGCGAACTGAAAATGAGGTTAACCATCTATATTAGCAACCTTTAGTCTATGAATCATTTGACGCAAGAGAATGTTTGTCTTTGCTCGTCAAAAAAAGATGGCAATGTGTCCTCTACACGGCTACTTATCGAAACTGTAAGCTGTTTAACATCAACAGCAAGTCCACGATCATACATGACGATCAGACTGATAGCACAAAACCTACTGAATCGTGAGGTGCAAATTGCCTGCTGTAGATTTTTGAGAAAAAGCGACGAAAAATATTGTTGTGGAATTTTGGCGGAAGACTAAGCGACGCGCAAGGCTGGCTATCGGTTAATCAAACAATCCTAGACTTATTGCAGGAATTATGGCACAAAAGCACACTGCTGTAAGTCCACTGTATACGCGATGCGTCGCACTATGCTAATGAGCAATAGTCATAAACTTGTATGAAGTTAATTAAATTATTTGTGAAGTCAAGATGAAGAAGGTCGAAACCATTGCAAAGTAGAGCTTAGAGTTACACCAGCCGAGTAATATAAAAAGAATGAAGACTTCTTGAAATAATACTAAGTACAATAGTCAATTGCCTTGGTTAACCGAATGATTGATTTAGTAATTGAGTGAGATGCAATGAATGTAAATGACTTCTTCAAACAAAATAAGACACTTGAAGAAGTTCATTGGCGTGTGGCAGCAGCGTCAGTGTGTGGTAGGGGTCACGAAAAAGTAGGGCAACTGTGCCAAGATGCACATTATTGGCAAAAGTTACCTACAGGAATTTTAGTTGCTGCGGTTGCGGATGGTGCTGGTTCAGCAAACTTAGGCAAAGTCGGGGCAATTGTTGCGGCACAAACAGCCGTCGAAACAATGTGCGATCGCTTAACAACCTCACCCTTGCCTGCGGATGACAATGAATGGCGTAGCGTGTTAAACAATGCCCTCGCCGCAGCAAGAACAACCGTAGAAGCCGAAGCCGTTGCGTGTCAGTTATCAGCCCGCGAATTAGCAACAACTTTGATTATTGTCGTAGCTACACCGAACTTGGTCGTTGCAGCACAAATCGGCGATGGTGTTGCTGTTGCTAGCGATCGCCAAGGTAATCTGATTGCCTTAACAGCACCGCAATTTGGCGAATACATCAACGAAACAACTTTTCTTGTCTCACCACAAGCACTCGATACCGCACAAATTACGCTCTGGCAAGGAAAAACCGCTAAGATCGCTTTGTTATCCGATGGACTGCAAATGCTAGCTTTAGAATTAAATCAAGGAAAACCCTATGTGCCGTTTTTCTCGCCATTGTTTCATTTTGTCGCTCAGATCAAAGATGAAACCGAAGCTAAAGACCAATTGGTAGCTTTTTTGCGTTCTCCAAAAATTACTGAACGTACAGACGACGATTTAACGCTTTTGTTAGCAACATTGAGTTAATATTGGGCCATGCGGTTGCAACGTCAATCGAACAAACAAAAAATTACTATAGACCCCAAGTTAGTTGTAGGACATGGGGGCGAGGCGCGAGTTTTTATATTACCAGAAGATGACCAACTTGTTGCCAAACTCTATCACAAGCCAACGAAGGCATACGCGCAAAAGCTGCTGGCAATGCTTGCCAACCCTCCAGAAAATCCGATGGCAGCAAAAGGGCATATTTCGATTGCTTGGCCCACCGATTTATTAATCAAAGACAGCGGCGTTGTTGGCTTTTTAATGCCTCGCGTCCACAAGATGCACTCAATTGTTGAATTTTATAACCCAAAAACTCGCCGCCAAACGTGTCCTTTCTTTAACTATCTTTATCTACATCGTACAGCGCGAAATCTTGTAACCGCGATGGGGGCGTTGCATTCGCGGGGCTATTGTATCGGAGATATCAACGAGTCAAATATTTTGGTAAGTGATACTGCCTTGATTACACTCGTAGACACTGATTCATTTCAAGTCCCAGACCCAAAAAGTGGTTATGTCTATCGTTGTGGAGTCGGTAAGGCAGAATTTACCCCGCCTGAGTTGCAAGGAAAAAACTTTGCGCACTTTGAGCGTAAACCAGAACACGACCTTTTCGGCTTAGCGGTACTGTTGTTTCAACTTTTAATGGAAGGAACACACCCGTTTTCGGGAATTTATCAAGGAATTGGCGATCCTCCTTCGTATTCAGCGCGAATTAGTGCAGGACACTTTGTCTACAGCAAAACCAAGCGTGTCCCTTATGTACCAACACCGATCGCACCACCTTTTGAATTGCTGCATCCCACTTTACAGCAACTTTTCTTGCGTTGTTTTGAGGAGGGTTATCATCATCCTAAAGCGCGACCGAATACTCAAGCATGGCAAGCTGCATTAATTGAAGCCGAACAAGCACTGACGACTTGCGCAACGAATAACCAGCACCGTTACAGCAACCATCTCAGTTCGTGTCCTTGGTGCGATCGCGCGGTAAAGCTTGGCGGACGCGATCCTTTCCCCTCGGTACAAGCTGTGCGCGCAGGACAACACCTCCAACCGCTAAAGCGCAAGCATACGGTCTTACCAAAAAGAGATTATCAGCAGCAAGTGCTATCAGCTTTTAATGCAGCTGCGGCTACACCAACAGCGAAGCTAGTAGCAAAGAGTAAGGCAAATAGTAAGAAGAAAATTAAGCCTTTGATGTGGGGCTTGATTGGCACAGGCGCGTTAGTGTTCCTGGAAATTATGGTAATTGCCTACGACCTCAGAATTTCCCCACAAAGCTTTGCTAATCTGTTTCCCGATCGCAGCGAAGCACAGCCTGCGGCACCACAACCAACACTCAATGGTAATCAAATTTCCATCGCTTACTACGACCAAGGCAAGTTTCACTACAAACTCGGTGACTATAAAGGAGCAATTGAAAACTTTAATCGCGCTCTACTTTACAATCCTAATGATGCCAACGCCTACGTTAATCGTGGTAATGCGCGTTACGAGATAGCCCAACACAGTAGCAATCCGAATCAGGAATACCAAGCGGCGATCGCAGACTTCGATCAAGCGCTGCAAATCAATCCAGCCGCTGAAAAAGCGTATCTAAGTCGTGGTATTGTCCGTCATGACACTGCTAAATACAGTAAAGATGTCGATAGAAGTTATTTGGCCGCGATCGCTGACTTTGACCAAGCTGTACGGCTAAATCCAGCAAATGCCGAAGCCTACGTGAAAAGAGGCATTTCATATCACAAACTGGCACAAAACAGCAAAAATATGCTGCATCCAGGTTATCAAGAAGCGCTCAACGACTTTAATCAAGCTTTGCAACTCGACTCGCAGGCCGCTGAAGCGTATATGAAACGGGGCATTGTCCGCTATGAAATCGCCCAAAGTAGCAATACCGATACTAAAGGTTATTCCAATGCGCTGACAGACCTCAAGCAAGCCGCAAAACTCTTCTTAGAACAAAGCGATATTGAACGCTACCAAGAAACTTTGAGCAATATTTGTGTG
Organism: Chroogloeocystis siderophila 5.2 s.c.1; assembly: GCF_001904655.1. Classification (NCBI taxonomy): domain Bacteria; kingdom Bacillati; phylum Cyanobacteriota; class Cyanophyceae; order Chroococcidiopsidales; family Chroococcidiopsidaceae; genus Chroogloeocystis; species Chroogloeocystis siderophila. Next base: position 54,795 of record NZ_MRCC01000009.1, read on the forward strand.
GTGTTAGAAAAAAACTGCCAATCGTTTTTACAAAATCCAGAAAAGTTTATCACGTCTAAAGTTGATGCAACGGCTCCTAAGGTAGGAAATTAGCGGGATCAGGGATCAGAGGTTGGAGGTCAGAGATCAGGAAGCTTCAGGTGTAGGTGAGCAGGGAAGCAGAGGAGAAATGATTTGTTGTTTTTATTTGGTGCAGATGATACAACTCAATACTCATAACTCCCCAGATCTCTAACCTCTGACCCCTACTAACGTGGTTGACCTGAGCTAATTGCCCGTTGTAGCCTTGCCAAAGCGCGATTATAGTCCAAAATCGCGGTGACTCGGTTGCCTTCGGCATTTGTTAAGTCATTTTCTGCGTCAATGACTTCGGTTTGCGTTCCTACTCCAGCTTGGAAGCGTAGCCGTGCTAATCGTAGGGCTTCTCTCGCTTGTTCTAGGGCAACCGAAGCTGTTTGAATATTGGCTAAGTTTGACTGTAAGGTATTGTAGGCCTCTTCGACCTCAAAGCGGACTTGGTTACGCGTATCCGCGAAATTTGTTTCGGCGATCGCAATATTTGCTTCTTCTTGCCGAGCGCGGGCGCGGGCGGCTCCTCCATCGTACAAGTTCAGCGACACATTAGCGCCTAACGAATACCCATCGGCAAGACCCGAACCGTCATCAAAAACGTCAAGCACGTTGTAATTTATTGAGACACCTACGCGAGGTCCAAGTTGTGATAGTGCGATCCGTCGCTGTGCTTCACTAATGTTACGTTGCGCTAATTGCTGTTGCAGTTCTGCACGGTTACGAAACGCCAGGACAATACTATCCTCTAACGGTAAGTTCCATAAACCAGCAATTTGAACTGGCTCGGCTGCCGCAAGACTCACCGACTGTGCTAAACTCAACCGTGCAGCTAACTGACGGCGACTATTTTGCTGTTGGCTCAAAGCGTTTGTCAATTCTTGTGTTGCGTTGGCAAGTTGAACCTCAGAGCGCAGTACATCAAATCGCGTCCCCACTCCAGCCTGTTCTAAAGCTTGGGCATCGCGTAAACTTGCTTGTGCGTTTGTGACAGCTGATTGATTGATGCGGACTAACTCATCAGCTGCTTGCAAATTATAGTAGTCGTTGGAAACGTCTAAGCGCAGTTGTTCTGCTGTTTGCTCTAGCTGCAATTCGTTTAAGCGGATTTGTTCTTCTGCGGCACGAATTCGAGAGCTTCTTTCGCCGGATGTATAAATGTTGTAGCTCAATTGTGCCGTACCATTAAAAGCTGTACTAGCACCAACTTCTTGCTCAGGAAAACCTTGGTTAGGTTGCGCCGACTGAGAGCGACTTAGCCCTGCATTGAGGCTAGCATTGGGAAGCAAAGCAGCTTGGGCTTCGCGTAAACTTGCGCGACTCCGCTCTAAATTGAGCCTTGCGACTTCGAGTTGACGATTGTTTCGCTGTGCGAGTTCCAGTGCTTGTTGCAGTGTAATTGGTTGAGTTCCTTGAATTCGGACTTCTTCTGGACGAGTAGGAAATTGTAGTGGATTCGGACTAGGATTGAGATAATTAGGCGTTTGCGCTGGAGGACGCACCGCAGGCGCAGTAGGTGCAGCCGTTCCTGGCGTCGCCGGAGTAGGAACAGTAGGGACAATGATGTTGCGATCGCCTGTCGGCGGAACATTATTTTGTGCCACAATTTCCGTCATGGAGACTTCTTTTTGAAGGCTAGACGCGGCAGTCTTGCCTACAGGTTTGATAGTCGGAGTTAAACTGAGTAACGAGCTATCGTAACTGCTATTATGCTGTCGCAAAAATGTGTTCTTGTCTACCAATCTGCTTTGGGTGGTATCAGCTTCAACCGGCTGGGATATTGTCATCACTACGGTAAGGCTCAACCACAAGCCGTTACATAATTGTTGTTTCACCACGATTCCTCACACGAAAATCAACTTGATTGCAGCAGGAATGACTCGATATCTACCTATTTCTTAATCCATTAATACTTTAAGCTACACTGCTCACTATATTGGGGGCTACTATTTTAGCCCTAGCTTTTACTCACGTTTGACTGTAGATTATGCACAAGTTGCGATCACAACCAATTCATCGCTAACTAACGCTAATTATAGTTAAAAATGTAATAAATAAAACACACTTTTGTAAAATTTATCAGTATATATAACGATGTCGCCAACCAGAAAACTTATGAACAATAATACCTAACTAAAGACACTTGACACACAAGACTAAACGACTAGTATCTACTCCACATCTTTGCTCAATCTGTTCTAAAAACCTAATCGCTCTGTAAGCCAATCCATGTTAGATGGAACACATTCAAAATCAAAACTAAATCAACATTGCTCATTATGAAGGATTTATCGGCAGAAGAACATATCACGATTAGCACTCTTTTTGCCAAAAGTAATGATCACCGAGAGTGTCGCACAGTAGTTACGATAAAACAGCTATTGTGCTTAAGCTTAGTGACGCAAGATCATGTCGCTTGAACCAGATTCCCCCCAGCCCAATTCAGTTTCGCCTCCTCCAGCCGTTGAGTCGCAGCCCGACGAATTGTCTGATCACACGCAAAATATCGAACTTGCGCCCAAAGGTTCACTCTCACAACAGGCATTAGCAGCACTTGCCTCAATGCAATCATCGCAGCAGGAAGCAACTGTCAACCGTCTGACAACCGCACAGCAGGGAAACCGCATCCCTGATCTCAAAGCCGCTGGAATTACGCTCATCGCGATCACCATTATTATGATTGGGCTTGTGTGGGGTAATGAGTTAGTTGCTTGGTTTGGAGTTGTGCTAGCCCTATTGCTATCGATAGCCGTACTATTACCGTGGTTACAAGCTGCGATCCGCGAATTGTTGTCTGCGCAAGAGCGATCGCTATTTGTTGCCATAGCAGGAATTATTGCAGCATTGTTCGCTATTGTCGAACTGACTGGTATCAATCGCCATCTGCTAGTTTGGGGTAGCCAGATCAACTGGGAAGCTTTTGGCACGCTTGCGGAATGGGTTGGGGCGTTAGGACAAATTTTAATTGCGGTGCTTGCAGTTTTTGTCGCGTGGCGACAATACGTTATTTCTAAAGATTTAACAATTCAACAGAACTTGCTTACTGTTCAGCAAAACTTGATCACGCAGCAGCAAACAATTGATAGCTACTTTCAGGGAATTTCTGACCTCGTATTAGATGATGAAGGATTGTTAGAAGATTGGCCGCAAGAACGAGCCTTAGCCGAAGGTCGAACAGCAGCAATTTTAAGTAGCGTTGATCGCGATGGTAAAGCAAAAATTTTGCGGTTTCTCTCTAGTTCTAGATTACTCACCCCGCTCAAGCGCGACTCGCGTTTAGGTAGAGCAATTCTCAATGGTGACGGTGGCTATGCCGAAGACCGTGTTTTTGGAGTGCGCGTTATCGACTTAGGAGTCATGCTTGCTGGTGCAGATCTATCCGGTACTGATTTACGGTGGACAGACTTAAGCGATGCGAATCTCATTCGCGTGAATCTGAGTGGTTGTGACTTAGTACGCGCCAACTTCGCCCGCACGATTCTAGCAGATGCTAAGTTCAATGGTGCAGATTTCAAAGGAACTCGTTTGTTCTACGGTGCTGCTGAAACCGCTAGCCCGCGCAGCCGCACTGAACCACCAAATTACAAAACAGGGGAATACACCGGCGCTGTCATTGAAGATGCGGATTTCACAAACGTGCAGCGAATGTCCGAATCAGCACGCTACTATTGCTGTGCTTGGGGTGGAGAAAAAACTAGAGCAACAGTTCCTGGTGGTTGTAGTGGAATTCCGAATAAGCTGGGGCGGTGAAAGAAGGGGTCAGGAATACTATTTTCTTAGTCCCCGCAGGTAGACTTTGTGTTTAAAGCCGCGACTAAAGTTGCTAGGCTCCAGAAAAAAAGTTAAAGAGTCCCCACTCTAAAGACAAATATATCAGAAAATTGCGTTGATTTTCTGTGAGAGACTTTACAATATTCATTCAACACTCACAAATTGAGAAAGTTGCCTAAGTATTCAATAGTCGTTCCCATTTTCAACGAAGAAAAAACGATTCCAGCCCTGTATCAACGCCTTTATAGAGTGATGGAGCGGCTAGATGGGGATGTCGAACTAATCTTAGTCAATGATGGTAGTCGCGATCGCTCGTTACAACTTTTGCGCGAACTCCACGATCAAGACTCGCGCGTTTGTTACCTGAGTCTCGCGCGTAACTTTGGTCATCAAATTGCGGTGACCGCAGGTTTAAACTTTGTACGCGGACAAGTAGCGATCGTACTCGATGGCGATTTACAAGATCCGCCCGAATTGATTCCTGACATGATCGAGAAGTGGCGACAAGGATATCAAGTTGTCTACGCGCAACGCACGCAACGCCGTCAAGAGAGTTGGTTCAAAAGGTTTACAGCTTATTTCTTTTATCGTCTACTGAAGCGTTTAGCCGACGTGGATATTCCCACCGATACGGGTGATTTTTGTTTGATGGATCGCCAGGTAGTTGATATACTCAATGCCATGCCTGAACGAAATCGCTACATTCGCGGATTGCGATCATGGGTAGGTTTTCATCAAACAGCGATTTGCTTTGAACGCGATCCGCGCTTTGCGGGAGAAGTGAAATACACATTCACAAAATCTTTAGCGTTAGCGGTCAACGGCTTAGTCTCTTTTTCTAAAGTACCGCTGCGATTGTCTACTTATGTTGGATTACTTGCGGCGATCATTGCAATTTTGATGGCGCTTTTAGTACTCTATTGGCGACTTTTTGTGCCAAGTTCGCGTTTAGAAGGCTTTGCTATTATTCTCGTTGCCATCTTTTTTATCGGCGCTGTTCAACTTGTCAGTATCGGCATTTTAGGCGAGTACGTCGGACGTATTTACGAAGAAGTCAAAGGAAGACCGCTTTACACTTTGGCAGAAGTCGGCGGATTGAACAACGAAAAAATCACAACTCCAGACAATCATACTAAGGCTCAATCCCGTTCTGAAAATAGGTAATTGGTAATTGAATTTATTTACTAGGATTTAGGTTGATATAGCGAGTCTAAACAAGTTGTGAACAGAGGTTGGAGATAAAAAGGTAAAATGAAGCTCTAGATGTCAGAGGTTGCTGAAAATTAGCGTGAGTTCAAATTCTTTAACCAAATCACAACAAATTCAACTCTTAAAAGATTTCATTCAAAGTCATCCAAATGAAAAAGAGATGAGAAGAGCTTTAGCCGTAAAGCTGGCTATGGAAGGTTATGTGTATCGACAAATTAGCCAAATTTTAGAAGTTTCTGTCGGATTTATTAGCAAATGGAAACAAGTCTTTGAGTCTGGGGGATTAGCTGCTTTAAAATCTTCATACAAAGGCGGGAAAGGTTACTTAACTCAAATGGAAAGGCAAGCGGTAATTCAGTGGCTAGTCGAACAAAAAACTTGGGATATTTCAGACTTGGAGATTTATCTAATCGAGCAGTATGATGTAGTTTTTCAATCGCGACAAAGTTATTATCAACTGTTGAAGGAAGCGCGAATTACTTGGCAAAAAGGAGAACAAATCAATCCACGTCAGGACCCAGAAGCAATTTCAAAAAAAACCGAGAAATTGCCGATATCCTAGAGAAGCATCAGACCCAAATCGAAGCTGGAGAGGTAGTTGTGTATATCATAGATGAATGCCATCAGCTAAAGGCACGATCTAGTTGGCTATATTTGGAATTTGATAAAAGAGCCTCGAAAACTTCCAATTCTCAATCCCAAAGAACGGCAAACATATTATGGCGCGTTAGAACTTTTCACGCAAGAGTTTATTCTGATTCTTGAATTAACAGCTAATGGAGAACTAACAGTAGAATTTGTCAAAAAATTAATCGCCAAACATCCAACTTCTAAAATTTTCTTGATTTGGGATGGAGCTAGTTATCATCGAGGACAAGTAATGAAAGATTTTCTCACTGCACAAAATCAAGGAGTTCCTCCAGAAAATTGGAAAATTACTTGTATTCGATTTGCTCCTTATGCTCCTCAAGAAAATCCAGTTGAAGCTATTTGGTTACAACTGAAAACTCTGCTTAGAAGATTTTATCGTTTTGGAAAAAGTTTTCAGAACATTAAACGCCTGTTTCTGCTTTTTGTTGACTTGAAACTCTTTAATCTTCCAAATCTCAGCAACTACGATGCTTTTTCACGATTCGCTTAGACTCGCTATATAACTATTAAAACTATATTTGTAGCTCTTTTTTAAGGAATTGGCATAACTTTAATTGCTAGGCTGATCCAAAACTTGATTTGAGAAGTCATCTAGCACAAAAAACAATGCCCTAACTTCAATTCTTGGCTATCAAGTTAGGGCATTTTAGGCTTTAAGCTTTAGTTACTGGCATAACAACTTTTTTAGCTAAACCAGCAGTTTGTAAAAGTTTTATTGCCCACCAAGTCATATCAACTTCCCACCAGCGCTGTCCCGCTTTTGCCACATTGGGGTAAGCATGATGGTTGTTGTGCCAACCTTCGCCATAGGTTAAAATTGCTGCCCACCAAAGATTTCGCGAGTTGTCATCGACTGGAAAGGTTTGATAACCGCGCAAATGCGTTGCTGAGTTAATTAACCAAGTTGTGTGCCAAAGTAATACTGATCGCACAAAAATCCCGTAAAGAACAAACGACCATCCGCCGCAAAGATATAATACGATACCGAGCGGAATTTGTAAGAGGAGAAAATTGCGGTCTAACCAATTGTAGTAAGGATCGCGGGCAAGTTCTGGGGCAAATCGCTTGTAGTTGCCATATTCAAAAAACTCTCGGCGGGGATAGAAGATCCATAGCATATGACTCCACCAAAAGCCACGCCCTGAAGAGTAAGGATCTTTGTCGTTATCTTCTGTGTGTGCGTGATGCAGTCGATGACTTGCTACCCAAAAAATTGGTCCTCCTTGAATGGCTAACGCGCCGCAAGTTGCAATCGCGTATTCCACCCACTTAGGCGATACTTGCAAGCTGCGGTGGCTTAAAAGCCTGTGGTAGCCTAAACAGATACCAATACTGCCAAATAACCAATGGAGGAATAGAGTCACTCCAAATGCAGACCACGAAAAATTCCAAAATGCGGCGATCGCCACTGCATGAACTGTACCAAAAAATGCCACGTTAATCCAACTAAGAGCAAGTGGCTGCTTACTCTCAGCATTGACAGCTGATGTTGTCATGAATGTTACCTTTAAATTTTTGTTAGTCTAGTGCCGACAACACTGGTTGTGGTTTGTAACGAGCGATCGCTCATTACCCTAGAAGAATATGCAAGTGTTACTTACATTTCTACTTTAACAACAATGCTGTAAAAATGCAAGTATTACTTGCATAGTTATAACTAATGCAGTATTCCCGCTTATTGACACTAGCCCGTATGCCCACTCAAAATACTTCGACTCGACAACGATTAATTAATGCAGCGATTGAGTTGTTCGCGACTCAGGGAGTTATCGACACAACAACAAAAGCCGTTGCTGAGTTAGCCCAAGTTAATGAAGTAACGCTATTTCGGCATTTTGGGAATAAGCATGGTTTACTGCTTGCAGTTATTTCCGAGTCAGCGGTGTTTCAAGAGTTGGGTGAAACATTGCGCCAACAAGCCCAACAAACGCATAGTCTTTCAGAAGCGATTAAATGGTACGCGGGCGATCGCTTAACGGCGATCACGCAATTTCCCGAATTAGTGCTGTCTATTTTAGGAGAAGCACGGCAATACCCAGTAGAAAATCGCCGCATCATTGGCAAATACATCAATCAAATCAGTCACGATGTTGCCGAATATCTAGCAACTGTGATGCAACGCGAACAGTTACGCAGTCAATTACCTGTTGAAAAGCTTGCCAGCTTACTTAACTATATTTTGTTAGGCTACGCGATTATTGAATTGGCAACTGAATCTGACGAAGAACATGACAGAGAAGCGTTTTTGAGTGACTTGGTTCAACTATTTTTAGGAGAAAACATAGTATCTACAAATTTAGAAGCAATTACTTCAACTGAAAATGTGGCAGATCTACCAGCAAATTTAGTGCATACAATTCTGCAACAAGCTAAAAAATCAGGACTACGAGATTATGCGCTTGTGTATGTTTTATTTGCAGCGGGCTTATCTCCAATAGATATTACTAATTTAGAGCGAAGTCATCAAATCAGCGATCCTCATCAACATTTATTACAAATTAATCAAGGTTCAGTAAGACAAGTTCCTGTTAATCAATGGATTATGGGCAAGCGCTACGGTTCTTACACTCGTAATCCACTGACACAATGGCTTAAAAGTCGTAAAGATAATTCTTCTGCCTTATTTCTTAATGATAACGGAATGCCAATCACTGAGCAAGAAATAAAAGCACTTTGGCAAGAACTAGCCGAAGGGTTATTGACACCACAAGGAAACCCTCCAGTGATTGAGCAAGCGCAGCAGACTTGGTGCGTTGAGATGCTAGTGAAAGGAATCAGTATTGAAGATTTGAGTATTTTAACAGGGTGGAGTTTAACGAGATTACAACCTTATGCACGTAGAGCAAAAGAAAAAGTAGCTTTAGAGCAAGCGCTACGCCTCGATCAAAAATCTTAATCGATGGATTTTTATCCGCTAGACTACATTCAATTTGCACTGGAGCGATCGCACGATACTTTTGATATTAAAAATCGTAAAGTTGCCAGCAGGATCAGCACTTGGAAAGACTTGACGAACCTCAGCTAAATTTTTTCATTCGGCTGATTTTGCAATCCTGTACCAGTTATCTAAAGGAGTCTCTGCGTCTGGATGAATTTCATAAAATTCTTTTAGCTTTTTATTATTAATAGCGTGCATGAATATCATAAGAAATAGCCGCTTTAATTCAATTAAGGCTAAGATAAATAATCTAATATACCTTTTTGTTCACAAAATGTGAACAAATTGTCAATACTAATAATTGATGACTTTTTTGGAATTTTGACGCTTTTGGTGAACGGTACACCGCATTCCGCGGTCAAAAGCCCCCTAAATTTAATTAAATTATGTCGAGATTGCTTGCCACAAGACATAATAAGTCAATATTTCAATTTCCTACGTAAACGTATGGGGTATCCCTCGCTCCTCTTGACACAGATGCCCTCTCAAATTCGAGCCTTAACTCTTGACTATTGGTGACCTCATCCACATGCTCTCAAAACTGGATAAACTGTCCTTTTCTAAATGGGCTATTTACCTCGGATTTGGTATGACGAGCTAGAAGTGAGTGGATAGTGGATAGGGGCTAGTGTTCTCTGCACCCTTTACTATTTTTATATTGGTAAATGCATTTCTCCGAGGAGTACTGGTTGCGTTGCACCAGTTGCTTGCGGTAAGTTACCAGGGAGGTTGAGCATTCTCCAGTACGCAAGAACAGCGAAGGCGATCGCTTCTTTAAAATTGGCACTTAGCCCGATTTCGTCTGTCGTTTGTACGGGAAGTGGTGCGAGTAATTCTTGTAATCGGCGTTTTAAGTAGAAATTCCGACTACCGCCACCGCATAATAGTACGCGATCGCTTTGCTGTGGTAAGAAAGTTTGGTAACTGTGGACAATTGAGGCAGCAGTTAATTCGGTAAGAGTTGCTAAAGTATCAGCAGCGCTTAAATTTAGTGCAGTCGTGTCAGCTAGACAAGCTTGTAAATAGTCCCAGCCAAAAAGTTCTCTTCCTGTCGATTTTGGTGGTGGGAGTTGAAAGTAATCTTGACTGAGCCATTTTTCTACTAATGTATGACAAGGACTGCCGCTAGATGCCCACTCACCGTTAGCATCGTAAGTTCTACTACCATTGGTAAAATGCTGTACTGCTAAATCTAACAGCGAATTTCCAGGTCCTGTATCCCAACCGCGCACTTTTTCCAACCAGTCGGGATGCGATCGCGGTGGTAAATAAGCAACGTTAGCGATTCCGCCAATATTTTGTACACAACGCGATTCGTGAGGATGGCTCAAAAGATACGCATCGACGCGGGGAACTAAGGGCGCACCATGACCTTTAGCAGCAATATCACCTGTACGAAAGTTACTCACTGTTGGAATTTGAGTTAATTCCGCAATGACAGCACCACGTCCTAATTGAAGACTATATCCTAGGATGTCAGGAAACCCCTTTAGTGCTGGTAAGGCACTGCCTTGCCCCTCATGCCCCTCGCTCCTTCTTTGGGGTGGTCGATGATATACTGTTTGACCGTGCGAACCAATGAGTTCTACGGAAGAGTGATTGATTTGCAAGTGTTGTGCTGCTTGGGCAAAAGTTTGGGCGATCGCATCGTCTAATTCTGCCAATTGTGCCATCGAAAGCGCTTCCCCCGCACAAACTGCGAGGATCTGTTGCCTTAACTTTGTCGGATAAGGATAAGTTTCTCCTGCTAAGAACTCAACTTTGATATCGCTATCTGTACCAGAAATATCAACTAAGGCAGCATCAATGCCATCAACTGAAGTACCGCTGATTAAGCCAATTACAAGCATTAATTTATCGACTAAGTAAGAGGGTAAAAATAAACATAGCTTAAGGGTTGGTAATTGGTAACTGGTAAGTGGTAATTGGTGAATATCTTTTTTCTGACTACCCATTACCGATTGCCTATATCGTTATCTTACTGGAGCCACACCATTAAACTCAGCGTTTTTCTCCGAGCTAATAATATGAATATCAATATTTTTCAGCAACCGTACTAATTGTTGCGTCAGAGAACCACGCAAGAGAATTTTCCAGCGCGATCGCTGACTTTCGCCGATGACAATTTGGGTAATTCGGTATTGTTTAGCAACATCGGCGATCGCTTGTGCGATATTGTGACTTGTGACGCGGATAAACGTCCCGCCAAATTCTTGACACAGATGTTCGCAAGTTTCGAGGTGTAAACTTTCCACTTTAGTTAAAAAGCGATCGGGATTCGCCACAAAAACAGTGTACAAAGGAGCATTCATATAACCTGCTAGCCGCGCTCCACGACGTATTAATTGCAACGAATTGGGATAGGTAGAGACGCAGACTAAAACACGCTCGTGAATATTACAAGTTTGTCCGGCGAGTTGCTTGTTTGGGGAATTAGCGGTGAGTGCGATTGCATCTTCTTCGACATTATCAGCAACTTCGCGCAGTGCAAGTTCGCGTAAAGCAATTAAGTTGCGGCGTTGAAAAAAGTTAGCGAGTGCTTGATGAATTTTTTCGGGAGCGTAAATTTTACCTTCAACTAAGCGTTCTTCTAAAGTTTCTGGAGTCACGTCAATAACGACAACTTCATCAGCTTCCTCAATTAAGCGATCCGGCACGCGTTCTCTAACAACGACACCTGTAATTCTTGCTACCAAGTCATTGAGACTTTCGATGTGTTGAATATTTACAGTTGAGTAAACGTCAATACCCGCAGCTAGAATAACTTCCACATCTTGATAGCGCTTTTCGCGTTCAGAACCAGGGACATTTGTATGTGCTAATTCGTCGATGAGTGCGAGTTGTGGCGATCGCGCTAAAATTGCCTCTGTGTCCATTTCTGTGAGCGTCAACCCGCCCCGAACAACTTCTTTACGCGGAATTAGTTCTAAGCCATCAGCTTTTTGTGTAGTTTCCTTTCGCCCGTGAGTTTCGAGTAACCCAATAACAACATCAATACCTTCTTGTTTGAGTGCGTGGGCTTCTTCGAGCATTCGGTAAGTTTTACCAACTCCTGGAGCCATCCCAATAAAGATTTTGTGCTTACCTCTATGCGCTGGGCGAATCGTCGCGTTGTTAGCAAGCGGTTCACTTGTTATCTCATCTGAAAACATAGTAATGGGTAATTGGGGGGAAATCTGCAATCTAAAGAAATCACTCTAGCGGAGCTTGTAAAACGTCTAGCTCGCGATTTAAATTCAACACATTGACTCCTGGTTCGCCAAAAACCCATAGAAATCTGCCTTGCGTGTGTTTAGCAATCAAAGGAGCAATTTCATCAGGAGATAAATTACGTGCCTGGGCAACTCGTTCTAGTTGATTAAATGCGGCTTCTACTGTAATATGCGGATCTAAACCAGAACCCGAAGCATAAACGAGATCCGCAGTCGGGGGAATTCCGCTTTCCTCTAGCTGCGACACAGTTTCATTAATACGTGCGAGTAAATCGGGATTACTCGGCGCCAAGTTGCTTGCACCCGATACACCTGTTCTTTGTCCAATATTTTCTGGATCGCGTTCTTGTTGCGTAAAGCTGCTGTAGTTTACCGAACTAGGGCGACTTTGGAAATATTGCGGTGACGTAAAGACTTGTCCAATCAACGCTGAGCCGACATTTTGTCCTTCCAGGTTTTGGACGATGCTACCGTTAGCTTGAAACGGAAAGAAAACTTGACCAATAACTATCATAATTGCAGGATAAATCACCGCTGTCAGTAGCCACAGCACAAAAGTGATTCGAATAGATCTTGTAATATCGCGCACTATGGACATAATTAATAGCGCTCCGGTCGAAAAACAACATCAAACAAATAAATTGTTAACCCCACAGTAACCAACACAAGTAAACCAATAGCCCAAGCCTGACGACGCTGTACACCATCAACCGCAGCATACACCGTAGGTGCGATCGCCAAATTCAAACACAACGCAAAAAACAGTTGTAAAGGCAACCTTTGTCTACACCATCGCACCCAAACAAACATCAAAATCTTCATATACTAGCCCCAACTCATTGACAAAAACCTCTCACAATCTCTTCTCTCTGCGTTCTCTGCGTCTCTGTGGTTCGTTTAATATAATAGTTACCCCTACCCTAAACCCACCGCCACAATAACCACATCAATCAGCTTAATCGCAATAAACGGAGCAACAACACCACCCAAACCATAAAGTAAAATATTTCGCTGCAAAAGTTGATTTGCCGTTAAAGGTCTAAATTTAACTCCCGTCAACGCCAAAGGAATTAACGCTGGAATAATCAATGCGTTGTAAATAAGTGCGGATAAAACCGCCGATTGGGTACTTGCCAAACCCATAATATTCAACCTACCAATACCCGCAGCAGTAAAAATAACCGGAATAATCGCAAAATACTTAGCGATGTCATTTGCGAGCGAAAAAGTCGTCAATGCGCCGCGCGTAATTAATAGTTGTTTACCAATAGCAACAATATCAATCAACTTCGTCGGATCAGAATCCAAGTCAACCATATTCGCGGCTTCTTTTGCCGCTTGAGTCCCCGAATTCATTGCTACACCGACATTGGCTTGCGCGAGTGCTGGAGCATCATTTGTTCCATCCCCCGTCATTGCGACTAATTTGCCTGCGGCTTGTTCGCGTTGAATGACAGCGATTTTATCTTCAGGAGTCGCTTCGGCAATAAAGTCATCGACACCTGCTTCTTGGGCAATCACCGCCGCTGTGATCCGATTATCACCCGTTAGCATAATCGTTCGTACGCCCATGCGTCGTAGCTGGTCAAAACGTTCTTTAATGCCAGGTTTGATAATATCCTTAAGATAGATGACACCATAAATATTGCCATTGAGCGCGACAGCCAGCGGTGTACCACCCAAGCGAGAGACACGTTCATAAGCAGCATCGAGATCTAAAGGAATTTGACCGTTACGCGAACGCACAAAACCTTTAATTGCTTCTACCGCACCTTTACGCACCTCTACTCCATGCGGTAAATTTGTTCCACTCATGCGCGTTTTGGCAGAAAAGTCAACCGCTTCAGCCTTACTCCAGTCAAACTCCAGTGATGCTCCGAGTTTATTCGCTAACCGGATGATAGACTTACCTTCGGGTGTTTGATCGAAGACACTGGCTGCAAAAGCAACTTTAGCAACATCATCTACAGAATGACCGTTGACCGGAATAAATTCCTCAGCTAGACGGTTTCCTAGCGTAATAGTCCCCGTTTTGTCCAAAACAAGCGTATTGACATCGCCACACGCCTCTACCGCCCTTCCAGAGGTGGCAATGACGTTAAATTGAGCGACGCGATCCATACCTGCAATACCAATTGCGCTCAATAACCCGCCAATCGTTGTTGGAATGAGTGCGACTAATAAAGCAATTAGAATCGCCACACTTACCGGACTTTGGACATAATTAGCGAGTGGTGGTAGCGTTGCCACAACCAACAAAAACACCAGTGTCAGCACCGCAAGTAAGACGGTGAGTGCAATTTCATTTGGGGTTTTACTGCGTTCAGCACCTTCTACAAGCGAAATCATGCGATCAATAAAGCCTTTACCAGGATCGGCGGTAATTTGAATCGTGAGTTCATCAGATATGATCCGCGTACCGCCTGTTACCGAACTCGCGACATCGGAACCAGGTTCTTTTAATACGGGTGCTGATTCTCCGGTAATTGTGGATTCATCAACCGAAGCAACTCCTGCTATCACTTCGCCATCTGCGGGAATCAGATCGCCAGCGACGACTTTGATGCGATCGCCCCGTTGTAAAGTAGTAGAAGACACTTCTTGCATTGAACCATCATTTAACAGTTTCCGCGCTACGGTATCCGATTTTGTTGAACGTAACGCATCAGCTTGCGCTTTTCCACGCCCTTCGGCAACGGCTTCGGCAAAATTGGCAAACAAAACTGTAAAAAACAAAATTAGCGTAATCAAGCCATTGAACACCCGTAGATTTTCACCTGGTACAAATCCAAACAAGTAAGGATCAATTGTCAGCAGTGCGGTAATAATCGTACCTACCCATACTAAAAACATTACTGGATTCTTTACCATTTGTCGCGGATTTAGTTTGACAAAAGCATCACGGATAGCTCGTTGGTAAAGTCCTTTTCTGCTCACTTTTGGTGTATGCTTGCGCCCTTCGCGAGAACCACTAGGACGCAGGCTTGTTGGTGAAGAAGTTGTAGAATCCATAATGAGGAGCGAGGAGCGAGGGGTGAGGTTGTTAACTCAATTCTTTTAATACAAAACTCAAAACTCAGTATTAGTTCCTTAGCAGTTGAAAGCCTTCGGCGATGGGTCCTAATGCTAGAACAGGGAAGAAAGTTAAGACTCCTAAAATTAAAATGACTCCTGCTGTGACGCTAGTGAATAATAAAGTATCGGTGCGCAAAGTTCCAGCAGTTGCGGGTACAGGTTGTTTACGTGCCATACTGTCAGCTAAAAGCAGTAAAGCAATAATAGGAATATAGCGTCCTCCTAAAAGGCTAATACTAGTACTCAGGTTCCACCAAAGCGTGTTATCTCCTAATCCTTCAAACCCAGAACCATTGTTGGCACTTGCAGAGGTGTATTCGTAAACAACTTGCGATAAGCCATGAAACCCTGGATTACTAATACCAGCTAATGTATCAGGAAAAGATAGTGCGATCGCACTTGGAATTAGAACAAAAATTGGGTGAACGAGTAGCACAACACTCGCTAAAACAATCTCTCGTCTCTCAATTTTGCGACCTAAAAATTCTGGTGTTCTACCTACCATTAACCCTGTAATGAATACTGTTAAAATCAGATAGACAAAAAGATAAGCCGTGCCTATTCCTTGTCCACCCCAAACGATTTGTAAAAACATACTAAATAAGGTTGAAAAGCCGCCATTAGGCATTAAAGAATCGTGCATTCCATTCACTGCACCGCACATTGTCGCTGTTGTACTGACTGCCCATAATGCTGTTTGTGCCCAACCAAAGCGAACTTCTTTACCTTCTAAATTTGGCTGTTCTCCACCAAAAATTGTATTATTTATAAGTGGATTACCTTGATACTCACCAATTGCAGTTATACATATCAAAATGCAAAATATAATAAACACCATCCAAAAGAGTAGCCAAGCTTGTTTCATATTATTAGCAAATACACCATAGGTAAAAATTAATGCCATAGGAATAGATAGCATGGCAATCGTTGCTAATAAATTAGTAAAAGTATTTGGATTCTCGAATGGATGTGCAGAATTAATTCCAAAAAAGCCACCGCCGTTTTCTCCTAACTGCTTAATGATCTCAAAATGAGCAACAGGGCCTCGTGCGATCGTCTGTGTTGAACCTTCGAGTGTTGTTACTGTTGCTGGGGAGGCTAAAGTTTCTGGTACGCCAGCAATTAATAATATTAATGCTCCAATCAGTGATATGGGTAATAAAATTCGCGTAATTGCTAGGGTTAAATCGACGTAAAAGTTACCTAATGGTCTACCAGTTAGACCTCGAATAAATGCAATTCCTACAGCTAGCCCAGTAGCAGCAGAAGTAAACATTAAAAAGCCTAGTGCTAGCATTTGACTGGCATAACTATATGTCGTTTCTCCAGAATAATGCTGCTGATTTGTATTGGTAATAAAAGAAATAGTGGTATGTAGGGCTAAGTCCCATCTAGGTGGATTTAACCCAGTGGGATTGAGAGGAATAACGCCTTGTAGCATGAGTATTGAAAAGACAAAAATACTCATAACTAAATTACTGATAATTACGGCTTGAATGTACTGCCTACCAGTCATATTATCTTTAGATCGAGTCCCATTAATAGCAAAAATAATTCGCTCTATAGGATTAATGACTCGATTCAGTAGTACGCTCTTTTCAAGAAACACGCGCGCCATGTACTTACCAAAGATTGGTGTAATGGCAACTAATATGACGAGTGTCAACGCAATTTGAAAGAATCCTTGTAGCATATGTTGCTAAATCAGTTTACTTTTAATTTGTTTTAATACAGTTTCAGGAGGAATTAATAGTTTCTACCTTTTAACAAAAATTATCTCGATTGTGGTCATAAATCGGCAACTAATTAAATATATAAAGTCGTTAATAAAAATGGCTAGGCTAAACTAGCTGCTAGATATATACATAATGCGTAAACTACTATATCAAGCGGTATATTTTTAGCTAAACGGTATATAAATTTATGTTTATAGTCAAAGTGTATTGGGGTTGCTGTCATCTATGAGGATTTGTTTTGAAATCTAAAGTAAAATTTGCTCAAAACGGAATGATGTTGCGGTCGCTACAGTACCAAATCAACTTTTCTTACAAAAATGTACGCACAAGATCGCTGTGGTGGATTGCTTGTCTATTTCTAGTGGTCTTGATTCTAGAGTTTGCAACACCTGTAGAATACGTATTTGGTTATCTCTACACAGGACCAATCTTGTTAACGACTGCGTATTTGGGTAGAACAGCGACGGTTTATGCAACTTTACTAGCGGTATTTCTGACAATCTTGAACTTGTGGTTTCCGGTAAAAGAAACAATCGAGCCTTCTATTGTTGCTAGTCGTTGCATTGCTGCAATGGCATTAATCGTAACCGGAATTTTGAGCGATCGCAATCGTTGTTATGCGCAGGCGATCGCGCTACAACAGGCGAAATTGCAAGCACAAACACAGTTAATGCGCGTCAGAGAAGATTTTGCTTCTACCTTAACGCACGATCTGAAAACGCCGCTGTTAGGTGCGATTGAAACGCTGAGGGCTTTTGAACAAGGAAAATTTGGTACAGTCACGCCAACGCATCAAAAGGTGTTAGTAAAGATGATTCGCAGTCATTGGTCTACGTTACAGCTTGTGGAAACGCTGTTAGATGTATATCGCAATGATATTGAAGGATTAAAACTCCACCTAGCACCCGTAGATCTCGTCACTATCGCTGAAGAAACGATCGCAACACTCATAGATTTAGCCTTATCGCGCCAAGTTTGTATCAGCTTAAGCTTTGGAGAATCAGAATTTCGGCGATCGCTTTGGGTAAATGGCGATGCGCTGCAACTTCAACGTGTCTTTGCGAACCTGATTACAAATGGAATTCATCATTCGCTGCGGGGTGGTAAGGTAGAAGTTGTATTACAGTCACAATCTGACTATCACATTGTTAAAGTGTTAGATAATGGCTTAGGCATTACATCGGAAGAATTGCCGCACTTATTTGAAAGATTTTATCAAGCACACAGCGATCGCCATGTCTTCGGTTCTGGATTAGGATTATACTTGACTCGCCAAATTATTGCGGCGCATGGCGGTACAATTTGGGCAGAAAATCGTGTTGCGCCAAAAGATTCTACAGGCGCACTCTTTGCATTTCGATTACCAGCCTTACCATTTCAACCGCTTGAGAAGGCGTGATATGTTACCTGTAAAGACATTGCGGATTTTGCTTGTTGAAGATGATGAACTCTTTCGCCTCGGTTTGCAAGTAAAGTTGCAACAAGAATCAGACATAGAAATTGTCGCTGAAGCTGAAGATGGCGAGACAGCGATAGAAATCGCCAAGCATTCTCCACTTGATGTTGTGCTATTAGATATCGGATTACCAGGAATCGGAGGAACCGAAGCTTGTCGTCAAATCAAGCAGCTAAATCCTGATTTACCAATCTTAGTGCTAACTTCGCATTCGCACGAGTCTTTAATTAAGCGATTGATTGCAGTAGGGGTGCAAGGATATTGTTTAAAAGGAATCGCTGCCGAGACTTTGATTTTAGCACTGCGTTCAGTAGCCGCAGGCGCATCGTGGTGGGATCGGACTGCGACAACCCAAATTCGTGCTACGTTTGACAGCGTAGCAACCGCAGAGGCTACTAAAAATGAAGAAACGTTGGATTTACCTTTGACGCGACGCGAACAAGAAATTCTCGCTTTAATTGCTGCTGGAAAATCAAATCCAGAAATTGCCGCAGCGCTTTATATTACTCCTGGTACTGTGCGAGTACACGTTCATACAATTATTCAAAAACTAGGAGTGAGAGATCGCACGCAAGCTGCTGTTTTAGCAATTCAGAAACACTGGGTAGCAGCTTCACTGCTTGCGCAACACGATAGTTAGATACTTCTATAATTAGCGACAACCTAAGCTTTCGCGCGTGGATACGCCTGTAACAGGATTGACACCATCAGCGCGATCGCACAACAAAGAGACTTGATAGCGATCTACTAAGGCATCGGTAAAATCAGCACCCGTAATATCCGCATCAAAAAGCCGCGATCGCGTTAAGATTGCCTCTTGCAAGATAGCATTTTTTAAATTGGCTTCATCTAAAGTAACGCGGTCAACTAATGCACCTGTGAGGTTAGCGCCTTCTAAATTAGCGCGGAGTAAAACACCTTTGGTAAGAATTGCGTTTGTGAGATCTGCACCTTGAAAGTTTGCTTCGCGCATTTCGGCTGCAACAAAGACTCCACCTACTAAGTTAGCGTTAGAGAAGTCACGATTTTCTAGATGTGTATTACTGTAGTTGATTGTATTGTCTTGAGCCAGGGCTGGCTTTGCGGCTAAAAGTACCCATAACCAAGCAAGGCACAACATCAATACAATACCGAGTAGACGCATTAGACTTTTTTGAATGAGTTTGATTGTTGGCGATCGCATTGTTATCACTAACGTAAATTTTTCTTCGTACTTTGATTAAAAGCCTTTAATCGCCATATTGGATACTATTTCGAAATTTTACCAAAGATGAAGCCATGATGCGATCACGCGTTAATCATTGCAAAGTTTTGTACAAAAACTCCTTACGATGAATGAGACTCAAAGTCATGTAAAACCGAGACAACAGAATAACAGTCATTGGGCAATTAGGACAAAATAAGTATTAGCTGTGATGACTTTAAATGATTCAATGGATGGAAAGAGATTTAAAGTTTTTATTCAAAAATGTTTACTATCGCAGTTCTACTCGGCTGCTGTAGTAATTATAACGAAAGAAATTGAGTCTTTAATTCAATCACAGGACGCAAACATTCTTCATCAGTTACCCTATTTCCCTGACTTTGATATCACTCGCTTCTTTCTTTTCAGCTAAACGCTTTGGTTGCAAATAAAGGTTTTCTAATAGTACTGAAGCCCCAGCTATCCAAGGGGGAACTATGACAGCGCCGATAATACCTAAAACTTGAGTTCCTCCCAGTACTGCTAATAGTTGATACAGTGGGTGAACTTGTACTGAAGAACCTACTAGCAACGGATCGAGTACGTAAGTTTCTAAATTTTGAATAATGACAAACAAAAGTAGCACCCAAATAAACGTTAAACCGCCTTGAGAAATTGCTACAATTAACGCAGGAACTGCACCTAAAATAGGTCCAATAAAAGGAATTAAATTAGTAAAGCCAGCAATGACACCTAAAGCTAGGGCAAACTCTGACAAGCCTAAAATTCCTAAACCCAGCGTTATAGCAACTCCTAAAATTCCAGATACTAAAACTCGACCTTGAATGTAACCACCCATTCTTTGACTAATGGGGATCACTTGCGCGTCAAGGCGTTTATCCCAAGGTTGCGGAAATAAGTTAACAATTCCTTTGATTAAGTTTTCTCGCCCAGCAACCATATAGCCAGAAATCAACAGCGCTAAGATTAAACTCAGTAGGCCATCAATAATGCTGCGCGTGAAGCCATAAGAACGTACGATAAGTTGTTGACCTGAACCAATAATCCAGCTTGTTAAGGCTTGCGTATCAAAAAAGCGGTCAATAAATTCAGGTTGTTCAGTTCCTAATCTCAAAGCAACATTCTCTGCTAAAGTGCGGAGATTATCGAGGTAAACTGGAATTAAGCTCACTAAAGTTTGCAGTTGTTCAGCTACAGTAGGACCAATAATTAATCCAGCTGCAATGATGATCGCAAGTAATGTTAGATAAACGCTAATAACTGCTAACCAGCGTGGTACTCGGAGTTTTTCTGCTTTTTCGATAACAGGTGCGATCGCCGCCGCAATCACAACTGCAATCATCACCGTTACAAGCAAACTCCGCAATTGCCACAACAGCAATATGAGAAAACCTGTCGCTACAATCAGTAGCAGGTTCGTGACAAATTCACGATTGCGATTTAGTTGCGATGCCATCGCGTTACACCACCAGGCTGGTCAATTAACGTGATCCCCTGATTTTGCAGTTCGTTACGAATTCGATCCGCCTCCGCAAAATTCTTCGCTTTTTTTGCTATGAGTCGCTGTTGAATTCGATTCTCAATTTCTGTATCACTAATACCATCGACGATTGTTTCTACTTCGGGTTCAGCTTCAAACCCTAACACTTGCGCCAAAGTCACCAGCGTATGCCATTGTTGTTTTAATTGTTCTGGTGGAGTTTCCGTTTTGCCTTGATGTACCAAAACATTTCCTTCGCGGCGCAATTCTTTGGCTAACTCAAATAGAACTGCTAACCCTCCAGGAAAATTAAAATCATCATCGACTTCTTCCTCAAAGCGCTGCACAACTTCCGGTATTAAAGCACTTCCTTGTTCCTCAAATCCTAATTGCTTACCATACTGATACCCGAACAGTAGCCCCTCTTTGAGCGTGTGCCAACCATTTGTCGCGGCGGCGATCGCTTCATCGGTAAAATCAATCGGTTTGCGATACTGCGCAGTTAATACAAATAACCGCACCGCCATTGGGTCTGTCGGGCGGTCTAACAATTCCCGAATCGTGATAAAGTTACCTAAAGACTTGGACATCTTTTCGCCATCTACTGTTACCATGCCATTGTGCATCCAGTAATTGGCTAACGGTTTACCTGTCACAGCTTCGGATTGGGCAATTTCGTTTTCATGATGCGGAAAAATTAAATCTGCACCACCAGCATGAATATCAATCGTCTCGCCCAAATTGTCGCGCACCATCGCGGAACATTCGATATGCCAACCAGGACGCCCTGCACCCCAAGGTGACTCCCACGCGGGTTCTCCAGCTTTTGCGCCTTTCCATAACGCAAAATCAAACGGATCTTTTTTCTTTTGATATTCTGGATCTTCGACGTTGACGCGATCGCTTTTCCCCGCTTGCAAATCTTCTAATTTGCGCCCCGAAAGCTTACCATATGTATTAAACTGACGCACCGCGTAGTACACATCGCCATCAGCGGGGTAGGCGTAGCCTTTTTGTTCCAACTCGTATACCAAGCGCTTAATACCATCGAGTGTATGCGTTGCCCGAGGATAAGCATCGGCTCGTTTAATATTCAACCGATCCATATCCTCAAAATACGCTTGGATATAACGCTCGGCAACTGCTTGCATCGTCGATCCTTCTTCTCGTGCCCGATTGAGAATTTTGTCGTCAATATCTGTGAAATTTTGGATATACTTGACTTCATAGCCACGCCATTGTAGGTATCGACGAACGACATCCCAAACAATACACGCCCGTGCATGACCCAAGTGGCAGTAATCATAGACTGTGACACCACAGTAATACATTTTTACCTTGCCTTCTTGCAGCGGCGTAAAGGTTTCTTTCCGACGGGTAAGCGTGTTGTACAGCGTTAGGGTCATGACAAAATGGTGAAATGAGCTTTTCGGCAATAATAGAAGTTAGTGGAATGTGTCAGCTAGCAATCTTAAGAAAGTAGCTTTGATCGCCCTGTAACTCTATATTCCTATTTTTTGACATTTTCTTTCCTCACAGCTATGCAATCTACAGCAACTTCCGATCATCAAGCAATGGACGCTCCAAAGCGTGGCTTGCCGGTTACTATTATTACGGGTTTTTTGGGTAGCGGTAAAACAACTCTACTCAATCATATCCTGGCGAATCAGGAAGGATTGAAAACTGCGGTTTTGGTCAATGAGTTTGGTGAAATTGGCATCGATAATGAGCTAATTATCCAAACTGGCGATGATATGGTGGAACTCAGCAACGGTTGCATCTGCTGCACCATCAATAATGACCTTGTAGAAGCAGTTTATAAAGTTCTCGAACGCCAAGACAAGCTTGATTATTTAGTAGTAGAAACAACTGGACTCGCCGATCCTCTCCCTGTAGCGTTAACCTTTTTGGGAACTGAGTTACGCGACTTAACTCGCCTAGATTCCATTATTACAATGGTAGACGCAGCAAACTACAGTCTAGATCTATTTACTTCGCAAGCCGCGCATAGTCAAATTGCCTATGGTGATGTGATTATTCTCAACAAAGTCGATTTGGTAGAAGAAGCCGAGTTAGAGCGCTTAGAAGGTAAAATTCGTGAAGTCAAAGAAGGTGCTAGAATTTTGCGAACGACGCGATCGCAAGTTCCGCTACCATTAATTTTGAGTGTTGGTTTGTTCGAGTCTGATAAGTATTTTCATACCGAAGATCATCACGATCATGACCATGACCATCATCACCACGACCACGATTGCGAACATGACCACCACGATCATCACCATCACTCGCACCACCTAGAAAACGATGGCTTCACCTCAATATCGTTTCAAAGTGATAAACCGCTATCGATTCGCAAGTTTCAGTATTTCTTAGATAATCAATTACCCGAAAATGTATTCCGTGCTAAAGGTATTTTGTGGTTTGAGGAAAGCCCCAAACGCCACATTTTCCACTTGTGCGGTAAGCGTTTTAGCATTGATGATGAAGAATGGAATGGTGAACCGAAAAATCAGTTAGTGTTGATTGGGCAAAATCTTGACCATGACACGCTGCGCACGCAATTAGAAAACTGCGTTACTCTTCCTTCGGTATCGCGTGGTAGAGGTTTCGGGAAGTAAACACAAGAGAGTTAAGTTTTTCTTAGAAAGAATTCTTAACTCTCATCTCTAGCTGGCTAGAATCGGGCGATCGCCCTTTATTCACTTCGACTCAGATCGCTTGCCAACTGCTGCGCTACTTCTTCTGCCTCTAGTAAGATCAACACATCAGCGCGAATCGGTTCTAATGATAGTTCTGAAAGACTTAACTCGGTGTCCGAGTAGCCAGCTAGCAAAGTTGCTAGAAAAATTCTCGACTAAAAATTTACAGATATTATCAAACATGAAGCGATTTTATCAGGTGATTTGTGCAAATCTCGCTTGCTAGAAGCTAGTATTTTGCAAAGTAGTGGAAAACTTTAATAAATATGCGTGTTGTCATTCAACGAGTCAAATCTTCGCAAGTTGCCGTTGATGGTGAAATTGTCGGTAAAATTGGACCAGGACTAAATTTACTTGTAGGGATTGCTGATACCGATACAGAAGCCGAACTCGATTGGATGGTACGCAAGTGCCTAGAGTTGCGCATTTTTCCTGACAAAGATGCTAGTGGCGATCGCTTTTCCAAATCTGTACAGGAAATCGGCGGTGAATTATTAGTTGTGAGTCAGTTTACGCTTTATGGCGACTGTCGCAAAGGTCGTCGTCCTTCTTTTGACCGTTCCGCATCGCCCAAAGTAGCTATAGATTTATATCATTTGTTTGTGAGTAAGCTACGGCAAAGTGGTTTAACAGTGGAAACTGGCATATTTGGTGCAATGATGCAAGTTTCAATTGAAAACGATGGTCCAGTAACTCTTTTGCTTAACAAGGAGCATACTGAGTGATAGAATTTACAGTAAAAATGATGGCGCTAGTCCTGACGCACGTACATTAAACTCATGCATTACCAACGACCAATTACCAAAAAAAAATGAGAAAATATGAAGTTACGATGAGATCAAACCAAGCTTAGTCGCAAAGTATTATGGCTCAAATTCAGTTTTTTAGAGGCGTGGATGAAGAAGTTGTTCCTGATGTGCGGTTAACGCGATCGCGTGATGGAAGCAACGGTACAGCAACTTTTTACTTCCAAAATCCCCAAGCGCTTAGCAGCGAAGCGACAGAAGAAATTACCGGAATGTACATGATTGACGAAGAGGGGACAATCACAACTCGCGAAGTCAAAGGTAAATTCGTCAACGGTAAGCCAGAAGCCCTAGAAGTATTCTATTTGATGAACTCTCCTGATGAGTGGGATCGTTTCCTGCGCTTTATGCAGCGCTATGCAGAAACTCATGGCTTAGAATTTAGCAAATCGTAATATTATCTCCGGTTAAATAACCAAATTATTATTGAGTTACTAGTTGCTAGTAGTTAGTTGCTAGTCACTCTTTCGCGAACCACTAACTACTAATCACTAGCCACTTGAATTGTGAGTAATTAACCGGATTTGATCTAAATTTATTCCTTTTAACTGGAATGGCACATCAGCCACACCCCGATACAACAAGCATCGCAGTTAACTGTGCTGTGATTACAGTAAGTGACACGCGCACGTTTGAAACCGACAAAAGCGGTCAACTTATCCAACAGCTACTTTTGGATGCGGCTCATAAGGTGGGGGCGTATACGATTATTTCAGATGAGCCAATGCAAATTCAGAAGCAACTACAAAGCTTAGCGAGTAACATCGATTTGGATGTAATTATTTGCAATGGTGGTACTGGAATTGCCCCCAGAGACACCACTTACGATGCGATCGCCAACCTCTTAGAAAAAACTCTACCTGGCTTTGGTGAGTTGTTTCGTTATTTAAGTTACCAAGAAATTGGTTCGAGAGCGATCGCCTCACGAGCGATCGCTGGTGTATATCAAAATAAACTTATTTTCTCACTCCCTGGTTCTTCTAACGCAGTCAAACTAGGAATGCAGCAGTTAATACTACCAGAACTGGTACATTTAGTGAGCCAAATTAGAAAGAATAAAGGTTAACGGTGAAAATTGAAGATAACCTTTATTGGCTAACTACTCAGCCACAAACATACTCCAACTAAAATAACGTTTATCAAGTAAAAAACAGCAACAACTTGTAATTCTGACCAGCCGGAGAGTTCTAAGTGGTGGTGTAAAGGTGCCATTTTAAATAAACGTTTGCCGACACCGTTGTTATCTTTCGTTGCTTTATAGTAACCGACTTGCGCCATAACAGAGAGCGTTTCCACAAAAAAGATACCACTGAGAACGAATAATGCCCAAAGCGTGTTACTCAGTAATCCAACAGCAGCTAAGGCACCGCCTAAGGCAAGCGAACCTGTATCTCCCATAAATACGCGGGCTGGGTTACGATTGTGTACCAAAAAGCCTAAACAGCTACCACTCATACAAGCACAGAAAATCATTAATGCAGACGCTGTAGGCGCAACTAAGGCACCTAATCCTAAGAAGGCGATCGCAACTGTTCCCCCAGCTAAGCCATCAACGCCGTCTGTTAAGTTAGTCGCATTACTCTCTGCTACCAGCACAAAAACTGCCAACAGCCAAAATAGCAAACCTAATGGCAAAGTATAACCAAAAGGTAAGCTGACTGTAGTAATACTAGCTTGACTCCACCACAGCCACAAACAAAATACCCCTGCAACCCCAATTTGCAAAGCCAACTTCATCCGTGGCGAAATTCCTTTATTCGATTTGCGTCGGAGAATTTGCCAATCATCAAGCCAACCAATCGCCGCATATCCCAATGACAACAAACATACTGCAACGACGTTAGTTGCAAAACTCGATAAAATTACCGCACAGACAATCCCGACAGGTATAAAAAACACGCCTCCCATAGTTGGCGTGCCTGCTTTCTTTAAGTGCGCTTGCGGACCATCCTCACGAATGACTTGCCCAGTTTTTAACTTAACTAGCAATGGCACGACACCATACCCTATCCCCGCAGTTATGACTCCACAGGTAATCAAAGGTAGACTGAGCGAAGTCACTTGCCAAGGCAATCGATTTGCGCTCCAATCTAAAACGAATGTGGCAACGCTTAGTGCCACGCTCAATAACACAAGTAAATTAGTACCAGATAAATAAAATGAAGATTCCGAAGATGATTTAGCTTCCACGAAAATCCCTCACCACAGCACATTTTTGGGCATTCACACCTTGGTTTCTCGATGGCGATCATTTCACCAAAAAACTAGAGTAACCAGCATAGAGTTTAAGGGGTGTTTGATTTGCCGTCAAACGAAATTGCTAGGAAGGTTTTCCGGTAATTCATTCGTATTGCCAAAAATAACTCTGTTGAAGTAGTCTTTTGCCCCCCAACCCTCACCAGTTCCTACAGTGGGGAATTAGGGATAGGGGTTCCCAATCTGGAGGTGTCCTCATTGAGGCGGAAGCTATGTGTATACACCGCAGGTTTTAGCGGCATAATGTTAATCTTCCACTTCGACGATATCATCGTCATCCTCAAGGTCGTAGGACATATCATCAGGGTCCATCAAACCTGCAATCTCTTCTTCATCATCCAAATAATTTGGTTCTTGGTTGTCACGCGCTATCAAGCGACCTGATGACTCTAACCAATCGAGTAACGAAGATTCATTCTTTAAAGGAATCACACCAGCTGGTTGATCGCGAGGTTCTTCACGCAGAGCAGAGTTACGCATAATGCAAGTCTTGTGAAACTAAATTGACTATTCTATCTATACACTTCAAGTTTATCAATATCAACAAATCGTTGAAAACCTACGTTGATTACAGTGGCGGCACATCTACCTAGTGCAATCTTGGTGCTGACAATTGTCAAAAAACTTATTAGCCGTCAGCGACGCAATCGACTGAGAATAGTTAGCATAGTTCGCCAAGTGAGTTGGAGTGAGGCTCATCAACCTCGATACTCTAAAAGTTGATGTTGTAGAAATAGGCAAGGGTGCGATGGTAGACAAGGCAACATTATTAGAAGCGATCGCCGGCAAGAATCGGGGATTACTCGCAACGGAACAAGACAAGCAAGCGATTTTAATTGCGATCACTCAATTAGAAGACCGTAACCCTACTCCTCGCCCCGTCGAAGCTGGAGAATTGCTGGAAGGTAACTGGCGACTTCTGTACACTACAAGTAAAGGTTTACTAAATATTGACCAATTGCCATTACTCAAGCTTGGTCAAATTTATCAATGTATTCGCGTCGCAACAACCAGCATATACAACATTGCAGAAGTTTATGGCGTTCCTTTTTTAGAAGGCATGGTAGCAGTTAGCGCGCGGTTTGAGCCAATGAGCGATCGCCGCGTAAAAGTCAAATTCGAGCGCTCGATTCTCGGATTACAACGTCTAGTAAGCTATAAGTCTCCAGGTGAGTTTATTTCGCAGATTGAAGCTGGTAAAAGATTTGCAGCAGTTGATTTTCGGTTGGATAGCCGCGAACAACAAGGATGGTTAGATATTACTTATCTTGATAATGACTTACGTATTGGACGCGGTAACGAAGGTAGCGTCTACGTGTTGAGTAAATAGCGATCGCAATTTTGTCAATAACTATATTATGGACGCGATTAATGCTGCCGCTGCATTTTTATCTAAAGGTTTAGAAAATAGGTATCCTTGTCCATATTTACACTGTAGCGTTTTCATTTGCATCATTTGTTCGACGGTTTCTATTCCTTCTGCGATCGCGTCCATACCTAAATTCTGAGCCAGTGACATAATAACCTGAACAATCTTTGTTTTCTCATCACTTCTGTTGATAGTGTTAATAAAAGAACGATCAATTTTGAGGACATCAACAGGAAAGCGGTGTAGAGAACTCAAAGATGAATAGCCTGTACCAAAGTCATCGAGATATATTTCAATACCTAAATCTCTTAATTGCAGAAGCATTGCAGTTGCAGATTCTGCATTCTCCATAATTGTACTTTCTGTAATTTCCAACTTTAAGCTATGTGCATCAAGATTCGTTGATTGCAGAATATGTACTATTTGCTCAACTATATCTGGTTGTGAAAACTGTTTGCTAGAAAGATTCACGCTCATTGTTAAAGATTGAGCAGAAAATTCTAACTGCCATGTACGCAACTGACGGCACGCCTCGAAAAGTACCCAATAGCCAATCGGAACAATCGCTCCAGTTTCTTCTGCTACCGAAATAAAATCTACTGGGTTAAGCAAGCTACGCGTTGGATGTTGCCAGCGGATCAGCGCTTCAAAACCAGTAATTTTTTCCGTTTCCACTAAGACAATCGGCTGGTAGTAAACCTCAAACTCTTGACGTTCAATTGCGCGTCGTAGATCGTTCTCTAGTTGCAAAAGCTTGACAACCGAGTCGTGCATTTCTGTATCAAAAACTTCGTAACGAGCCTTACCAAGAACTTTCGCTCGATACATTGCCGTGTCAGCATCGCGAAGCAAATCTTCAGCTTGGCGATCAGCTGTTGTGCTGAGGGCGATGCCTGTACTAATGCTAGTAAAGACCTCGTGTCCCGTCAGGTTGAATGGCAATGACAGTTTAGCTTGAAGCCGCTCCGCTACATCAATAGCGTCATTAATATTCTTAATATTATCAAGCAAAATAACAAACTCATCGCCTCCAAGGCGAGCCACCGTATCCTCAGGGCGCAAACACGCCTTTAATCTACAGGCAGTGGCAATGAGTAGCTGATCGCCAACCATATGCCCAAGGCTATCATTAACAACCTTAAACCGATCTAAATCGATAAAAAGCACAGCAAACAAATAGTCTGTCTGCCATTTTGCCTTTAAAATTGCCGACTTCAACCGCTTTATAAACAGCGATCGATTTGGCAAACCTGTTAATTCATCATGAAAAACATGATGCCGTAGTTTCGCTTCTGATTTCTGGCGTTTAACAATGTTTTGTTTCAAATCTTTTAAATTGCGTCGCAACTCTAATTGCGCTACGACTTGATCAGCTAGAATTCTTAGAAATTGTATTTGTTCGCAACTTAATTCGCGTGGTACATGATCGAGTACACATAAAGTTCCTAATATAAAACCGTCAGGAGTAATTAAGGGCGCACCCGCATAAAATCGAATTCGAGCATCGCCAACGACAAAAGGGTTGGTGGCAAACCGCTCATCCACTAAAGTGTCTGGAACAACGAATAATTCAGCTAGCTCGATAGTATAAGCGCAGAAAGTAATATCGCGGGGTTCTTCTGTTGCCATGAACCCTATTTTTGATTTGAACCACTGGCGCTGGGCATCGACTAAACTAATCGCTGCAATTGGAGTTTTGCAGATGTAAGCAGCCAAGCGAGTGATGTTATCAAAGTGTGCTTCAGGAACAGTATCTAAAATCTGGTACTGACAAAGCGCTTTCAAACGCTTGATTTCTGTCTCAGGTAGTTTACGCTGCCAATAAGAGTTGGTACGACTCGGAAGCATAGCAAGCTTGGTACACGAACTATGATCGGTGTTTAGTCAATTTTTCCGGCAATAAAGTGATTATACTTGTTTGCTCTGCTGACAATACCAACCTATGCTTGATGCATGGGTAATAT
The DNA here is from genome assembly GCF_001904655.1 of Chroogloeocystis siderophila 5.2 s.c.1. Classification (NCBI taxonomy): domain Bacteria; kingdom Bacillati; phylum Cyanobacteriota; class Cyanophyceae; order Chroococcidiopsidales; family Chroococcidiopsidaceae; genus Chroogloeocystis; species Chroogloeocystis siderophila. Next base: position 84,690 of record NZ_MRCC01000009.1, read on the forward strand.
TCTAAAAAAGGATATCACCCATGTCCATAAATAACTCAGATCGCTACAACAGCATTTGTAAGTATAAGTTTTGTCACACGCCTAATTAAGCATTGTGAGTCAAAACTCAGCTTGTCGTCACTATCGTAAACAATAACTGATGAAATGAAGAGCTACTAACTCCAATATGTAAGAGGTACATTCTGACCGCGATAGCCTACAAAGCATGACATCGATACTCGCGGACCTTGTTTTGATGGACGTACGGCATGAATTCGCCCTGAATCAAACAGAACTAAATCACCGGCGCGTGGTTTGTACAGCACTTCTGACGATGGGAGCTTGTTTTGATCAAAGTGTAGTTCGTCACGAGCAAGTTCGAGAAACTCTTGATAAGACGGTTTCATTCCCCAAATCTCTAACTCTCCACCGAATTTTGCTTCGCGTAAGTATATATTTGCAGAAAGCTGAGACAAGAGCAGCCCATCGCTGCAGTTATCTACAATATCGCGCGCTAAGACGTCTTGATGCGGGGGAAGTTCAAAGCTATCCTCGAACATCCGTGCAATACCCACCATCATCGGTCGTCCGTGGATATTTTCAAGCCGAGCGCCTGCTGACCATATCTCTTCAAGTTCAACTCGTAGCTTATCGATTGGGGAAAGGTAGGGAAAGCAAGTATTCCTGATGGTATTACGCATACGCTGAGCTTCTGCATAGTAACGCTCTAGGAGTACTGGATCTCCTTTGGTCTCAAAAAAAGTTATTCCCGTTCTTTGAACACCAACATTTTGCGCTCTTATGTAACGGGAAAACTCTGGAAGCTTTAGCAATCTTTTGCACAGATGCTCGCAAAGCCACTTTGGGTAGTAGTTGGAAACACATAAGGCAATAAATTTACCTTGCACTAAATCAACTAAGTCTTGTCGTGTGAGAACTTTTGTCGTTTTAATCGGTAATGTTTTAATGTCTTGAGCCAACTCTTTACGAGCTATGCTGAGTTTCATATCAATCCTCCAAGAAAGTAAATTTGGGATGAAACTAATTTAGTTACAGAAAGCCCATAAACTCATCAAAAACATACCTGAAAGTTTCAACAACATCCCTAGAAGTTATGGAAAACTGAGAAAAGACTGAATCGGTTACTAACTTGTGAGGTGTTGACCTTCATTCGAGCAATTCGTTGCTAATGATTTGAGTATGAATTGTGGATGCTCTGCGACTCGCTGGGGGTGCTGCCAATTAACAGCCTTGACAAGATGTTTATAAATCAAATAAAAAGGCTATATACAAACTGCATTTATCTATAAGCCTCTTGAATAAATTAAAATTGAATAAAGCTAGTCATTAATAGCTCTATGCGTTTATCTCAAGGGCAGCTAAACTTACTTGAACGTTGCCCGCGTCAGTTTCAGCATACTTATTTAGAGCAACTTGCGTCACCTGCGAGTTTAGAACAACAAGAACGGCTGATGTGGGGAAGTCGATTTCACTTGCTCATGCAGCAGCGCGAACTGGGTTTGCCAATTGCATCTTTAGTGCGAGAAGATACTCAATTACAACGCTGGATCAGTTCTTTGGCAAGCGTTGCACCAGACATCTTAACACCAGATATTGCGAGCCAAGCCTTCCGTGAAAGCGAACATTGCCGCACGTTGCAAGTTCAAGATTATTTATTAACGGTGATTTATGATTTATTGATCGCCGACGATCGCCAAGCCCAAATTCTTGATTGGAAGACTTACCCCAAACCTCAAAACCGCCGCGCTTTGCAACAAAACTGGCAAACACGTCTTTACTTATATGTGCTAGCAGAAACGAGCGAATACGTACCCGAACAGTTGTCGATGACTTACTGGTTTATTCAATCTGAGGATCAGCCACAAAGTCTGAAGTTTACTTACAACAATGTTCAGCATGAAAAAACAGCCCAACAACTAAATGACCTATTAAGTCAACTTACACAGTGGTTACAACGTTACGAACACGGTGAACCATTTCCCCAAGTCACATCAGGTAGTAAGTTTTGTGATCTTTGTCAGTATGCAACACGCTGTAACCGCGATCGCTACGATGAAGAAGTCACTTCTTTACAGCACTTGCTGCCAAATCTTGTAAATATCCAAGAAGTCCCTTTGTAAAGGACTGAATAGGAAATGAGTTATGACGCATGATCCGAGCGATTCGGTAAATACATCCTCAGTTTATGTCCGCGAGCTAGAAATTGATGACCTTGCTCCTGTCTATCACTTGGGAGAAAAGTTATTTACCAGTGATTTATATCCTTACTTGTACCGTACGTGGGATAAGTGGGAAGTGATCGGACTTTATAACACCGATCCTGAATACTGTCTCGTTGCAGAAATCGACGGTGAACTCGCAGGATTTATCTTAGGAACTGTCATTACAAAAGGTTCTTGGACATACGGTTACATTATCTGGTTAGGAGTTAACCCCAATTTTCAACGCCGTGGTGTCGGTGACACGTTGGTAGACAAACTTATTGAACGCATGATTGAAGATGGAGCGCGGTTTATGCTCGTTGATACCGATCCTGCGAATGTACCTGCAGTGAAATTTTTTCAACGCAAGGGCTTTGGTAACAGCCGTCAGCACATCTTCTTATCGATGAATTTAAGTAAAAATGAATACTATGGTAGGCTCATTGCTTACGAACGGCAAAAAGCAGAAAGGGCAGGTTATAAGCGATCGCGTCCTGCTGCACTATCACGCAAACCCGAAGGTATTCCTGGTGAGGTTGCCCTCAATTCTCTAGTAGACGAAAATAATCAGCAGTGAAGGGCTTGTTTATTTTACTTCTCTAAACTCTATGGGCAAGGCAAGCCTTGCCCTTCTGACCCCTGACCCCTCAGTTTATGCCTGAACAACCGCAGTGGCTTATACCATCTTTTGCATCACCGCCTGAATGGTTTATCCAGGCTGTCAGTAATTACTGTCCTAGCTCATCAGGTAAATTTGCTGCACAGCTACTTTGGCAACGCGGAATTCAAGACCAAGAAAGCTTAGATACGTTTGTCAATCCTCAAGCTTACAAAGCTGCAAGCCCGTTTGAATTTGGCAAAGAAATGCATCAAGCGGTAACGCGATTGCAGCAAGCACGCGATCGCCGCGAAAAAGTCGCGATTTGGGGAGACTTTGACGCCGATGGGATTACTTCAACCGCCGTACTTTGGGATGGTCTAGGACAGTTTTTTAACCAAAATGCTGACTTATTTTATTACATACCCAATCGCATTACAGAGTCACACGGTCTTAACTGCCAAGGAATTGATATTCTTGCCCAACGAGGTACGCAGTTAATCGTTACTTGCGATACAGGTAGCACAAATATTACAGAAATTGAATACGCCCAACAACTTGGTATCGATGTCATTGTCACGGACCATCATACATTACCGCCAGAGCGCCCGTCGGTTGTGGCAATTATCAATCCCCGCTATTTACCAGACGAGCATCAATTATTTCATCTTTCTGGTGTTGCTGTTGCGTATAAACTCGTAGAAGCATTATATCAAGAATTACCTAACATTCCTCAACAACCATTAGAAGATTTACTCGATTTAGTCGCAATTGGTTTGATAGCAGACCTGGTGCAACTTTCAGGAGATTGTCGCTATTTGGCGCAGGTGGGTATTGCCAAGATGCAGCGCGACTTCAAGCAGCCAGCCGCACAACGGCGACGTCCAGGCGTTGGCAAGTTATTAGAATTGTGTCAGAAAAGCGGCGATCGCCCGACAGATATTTCCTTTGGTCTTGGTCCGCGTATCAATGCTGTGAGTCGGATTCACGGCGACGCGAGTTTTTGTGTCGAATTACTCACAAGCCGTGACTTAGAACGTATTGAGCAACTAGCACAAGATACAGAACTTGCAAATTCTCGGCGTAAATCTTTACAAAAAGATGTTGCACAACAAGTTACAGCCAAACTACAGCAGCTAGATTTATCGACGACGAGCGTCATTGTTTTAGAAGATCCTCAGTGGTCTGCGGGTGTTCTTGGTTTAGTCGCAGGACAAGTCGCGCAAGAAACAGGACGCCCGACAATCTTATTAAGTACCGAAGGAATCAACGAAGTTACAAAAAACACCTCTACCGCCTTAGCACGTGGTTCAGCACGTTCGGTCAATCAAATTGATTTGTATCAGTTAGTCAAAGATCAAGCACATCTATTACATCGTTTTGGCGGACACCCTTTCGCCGCTGGATTGAGTTTAGCAGTCGAGAATATTCCTTTATTTTCTGAGGCGATTAATCAAAGATTACGACAATCTTTAAGTAGTAACCTGACATCACCAACAATTCAAGCGGATTTGGTGTGTACTGTTCAAGACTTAGGCAAAGACCTCTTTTGGGAATTAAAATTACTCGAACCGTGCGGAATGGGAAATCCTGTACCTAAACTGTTGATTCAAAACTGCTGGTTTGAAAATGCTTGGCATCGTAACATTCGAGATGCACAAGGTAAAGAAGTCAAATATATCAAAACAGAATTCATCCTGCGTGATGATTCGACTAGAAAAGGATTTCCTGGTATCTGGTGGGGGCATTACCGTGAAGAAATTCCTCCAGGGCGGTGCAATGTCATCGTAGAACTTGATTACAATTCCTACTCAGATCCAATAAAAGGTAAAAAGCCACAGTATGAGGTACGGTTAATTGCAGTTCGCGCTACTGAAACTACGGTTAACTCTACGGTTCAAAGTCATCTAAGCCAGATTATAGATTGGCGAAATCAAGATAGTATAACGCATCTAGCTACTCAACAACCAATTTTGCTACTGGAGACTTGCCCAAATAGTTGGGATGATTTACGTACTTGGTTTAAGCGATCGCTTGGCGAAAAAAAACAGCTAGTGCTAGCCTGGAAAAAGCCACAATTTCTTTCACCCAATCAAATTTGGCTTTCGTTACTCGGAATTGCAAAATATATCAGTCGCACTGGTCAAACTGTTACGCGGTTTCAACTATGTCAAAAACTAGGGGTCAGCGATCAAACTCTCAAACCAGGATTTCAAGCTCTCAGTAGTATAGGTTTTAGTATTAGTTCTGTTGATCGAGGTTTTATCATTACTTGGCAACCACAAGCCATTGTATCTGAAGCGCAATGTTTGCAAGTTATTGAAAAATTCTTAATGGCTGTGCAAGAAGAACAATTTCAACAACAATACTTTTCAACTGTTCCGTTAGCTACTATTCAAGCAATTGTACGCGGCTCAAGCTGATAAAAAAATTACCACTACTAATGCCTCACTCCTCATCCATCTCAATGACACTGCGGAAACTGGCACAAAATAATAGATAGATACATGAGTAATCTGAGTATGGTGAAAACAATATTGTTTAAAACTACAACGAAAGTTTATCTGTTTTTACTGTCACTACAGACTTACCAGGTGTATAGTCGATAGCAACAACCACTCAGTGTAAAGATATAGACGCTGAGTAAAAATAAGTCTAACCGTAAAAATTACTTCGCCAATTCCAATGCATCAATATACCAAACGCTTCTCGTTGCTCCATTTTGCTTTATTTAGCGGCGCGATCGCCACGACGTTAACGATGTCTGTACTTCCAGTACGTTCTGTCCGCGCCGCCATGCAAGACAGTCCAAAAGCCTTAGTAGACGAAGTTTGGCAGTTGGTAAACCGCGAGTATGTCGATAGCACCTTCAACAAAGTTAATTGGCAACTCAGCCGACAAAACCTTTTAAGCAAGAACTATACCTCTAAGGAACAAGCCTACAATGCAATTCGTGCAGAACTAGAGAAACTGGGCGATCCTTACACGCGCTTTCTCGATCCGCAACAGTTTGCAGCCCTCACAGATCAAACTGCCGGAGAACTCTCTGGCGTTGGGATCCGCATGGAAGTCAACGAACAAACTAAGCGTCTGACTGTGGTAGAAGCTATCGAAAATTCTCCGGCACTCAAAGCTGGGCTTAGATCAGGTGACGAGATCCTCGCGATTGATGGCAAACCAACCCAAGGGTTAGATGTTCAGCAAGCTTCTAACATGATTCGCGGTAAGGCGGGGACGCCTGTCAATTTAAGAATCGGACGTTCTGGGCAACAAAATTTAGACGTGAGAATTACGCGGGCTAAAATCGAAGTACCGACAGTACGCTATTCTGTCAAACAAGAAGGCAAAAATCGCGTTGGTTACATTAGCTTAAGAGAGTTTAATGCGCACGCCGCAGAACAAATGCAACGGGCGATCTACGATCTCAACCGCCAACAAGTAGATGGCTATGTCTTAGACTTACGGGGTAATCCTGGCGGGTTGTTGCAAGCGAGTATTGAAATTGCGCGGATGTGGCTGGATACGGGTGATATTGTTCGTACTGTAGACCGACGCGGAAAAAGTGAAAAAATTGCCGCTAATCGGTCATCCTTAGTAAAGCAGCCTGTCGCGGTTCTTGTCGATGGCAATTCGGCTAGCGCGAGTGAGATTTTGGCAGGAGCACTCAAAGATAATAATCGAGCCGTTGTTGTCGGTAGTCAAACTTTTGGTAAAGCATTAGTGCAATCGGTGCATTCACTTTCTGATGGTTCCGGCTTGGCAATTACGATCGCACATTACTACACTCCCAAAGGTACAGATATTAGCCATAAGGGAATCACGCCTGATGTCAAAATTGACTTAACTGAAGCACAGGTACGTCAGCTAGCAACTAACCCAAACTTAGTTGGTACTCAAAACGATCCGCAGTATGCCCGCGCGATCGCGGTTCTAGGGACAAATTCCTTGGCTCAAACTGCACCCAATCAACCACTAAAACCAATCAGCATTCGCTAGCAAACTAAGGGTTAGAGGTTGGAGGCTGGGAAATAAAATACTTCTTTGAAATCGCGAGCGCAATTTCCAAGTTTTATTTACTCTTAAAGCATACCAAGATTACCTTTACCCCTCATTTTCGCTACATTGAAAAAGATAGCGTCAAGGGAAACGTAGATGTCCGCACAACTTTTACTGGTAGACGATGAACCAGGCTTGCGAGAAGCTGTAAAAGATTACTTGCAAGAAAGTGGTTTTACGGTGCAGGTGGCTAGTAATGCGCAAGAGGGATGGGAATTGCTACAGCAAACTACCCCTGATTTAGTCATCTCTGACATCATGATGCCACAAGTAGATGGCTACCAATTTCTAAAACAAATGCGGGACGATCCTCGTTTCCAAACTTTACCCGTTGTGTTTCTCACGGCAAAAGGTATGACTACAGATCGCATTCAAGGCTATCAAGCAGGGGTGGATGCTTATTTACCAAAGCCCTTTGATCCCGATGAATTGATCGCCATTGTGGAAAACTTAATTGCGCGTCGTACCGCCACACACTCAGGTGAATTGGGCGAAACACCTGATATTGCCGATTTAGCCAATCAAATTGCTCAAATTAAAGCACTGTTGACTCAGCGTCAAGGTATTACAACAACTCCGGCTCCGATTAAAATTGACTTAACGCCGAGAGAACAAAGTGTTTTAAATCTCGTTACCGAAGGGCTAATGAATAAGGAAATCGCCCGTCGTTTACAAACTAGCGTGCGTAATGTCGAAAAGTACGTTAGTCGCTTGTTTAGCAAAACAGGTACAAATAGTCGCACTGAACTAGTACGCTTTGCGCTAGAACATGGTTTGACGAAATAACTGAAATATTGTTTTCTCAGCGAATAAATTTGGGGTAAGGTCTCCTTTGCCCCATTAATATGCTGTGGCGATTTTGTTTCTGTAGCCCTGAAGTAAGTTACACAGCCTTCTTATTCTGAGCCATAGATTAAGAATTATTGTGATGCTTTAAGTTTTCCTCATTATCTGTTGATAAATGCAAGCTTAATGATAAACTAAGCGCTATAGCTCACTTAATAAATAAAAAGCATGAAAGTTACTAAACACTTAGGCGAATCAATTGCTCTAGGTTTCGTTTTCGTATTGACAAGTGCTGGCATTATCACAATTATGTCAGTGTTTTAAGCGCTATCATTTAATATCTTTTAATAACTCATTAATATTACCCTGTTTCAGTGAGAACAGGGTATTTATTTTATAGACGTTTTAATAAGCTTAAGCCGTGAGTATCAGTGCCACAGGTACTTAATAAGTTATGATGTCTTGCTAATTGTTGCACCCGTTGGGTTTCAGTAGCACTAGGACGCCAAGGCTGAGGATTGTCGTATGCGTAAAAACTTTCTACGCCATCGATTCCTAAAAAAGCTGCTGCGGGAATTAAGTCTTGCGGCGATCGCTTATAACGTGCGGGATGCGCAAGTACTGCTAACCCACCTGCTTGATGAATTGCGGCGATGACATTATTTGCTTGATACGCCTTACCAGTCGTGGTTTTTCGTTGTAAATAAGGCGCGATACTCAAGTGTTTATGATCAAACGCGTACCCCAAGATGTGAACGTCTACATCCAATAAGTTGGCATTAATTTCTACACCCTTCCAGATTCGTGGTGCAGTGTACTCTAAGTGAGGGTTGCTTAACTTTAATTCATTGAGGTAGCGCTGCGCGACTTGATAACCACTAACAGTGTGATGATCGGTAATCGCTAGGTCTTGTAAACCAATTGCGATCGCCTGTTGAATTAACTCTTCTGGGTGCAATCGACCATCCGAGTGGACTGTGTGCAGATGAAAATTAAAATGTCGCGGACAACTTTGGGCATTAACCTTTTGGAAGACCTGCTTTAAAGCCTGCGACGATGCATGAGTTTGGGCGAATTCGACAGCCATAACCGCCTCTCGTACCTGTGTACGTTTCTTGACTATCTTTATAGATACTTTACCCAAATAGTAATAAAAGTATACACGAAACGCGAGTTACAGAAACAATTACAACTTTAGGGCAAAGTTTTATTTCGTTATGTTAAGACTGTAGCAAAATAAAACGTTAATAGTCATGCAAATTAGTTATCAGAATTTTAAATGAAACAAATGTATTGGAAAAGAAAGCTTCTTGCTTATGTTGACATAATTAAATATCACACTTATTGGGGGTTCGTAATTAGGTAATAGGTAACGGGAAGTTGCTCGGTGTTCTTGCCAATCATTCGTTATCTATATCTATCACCAAATAAGTATTATTACTTAGCATCAATCACCGATAGCTCGTCCCTCGTCGCGTATTCCTATTGCTTTTCCTGGCGGTTGTAATTGTTGCCTGCCGTTACGAATAATGCGGAGCATATCGTTAAGTTGCTGCTCGATACTTCTAAGAACGCTATCAGCATACTCATCTGCGCCATTTTGAATGTCTTCAGCTTCCGCGATCGCCGCTTGTCGAATTTGTAGCAATTCTTCTTGAGCCTGACGGCGCATTTGGTCGATTTCTGCTTGAACTTGCTGTTGGATAGCAATGCAATCTTGCTCTACTTGCTGGCGAATTTCTTGTGCAGCGGCTTCGGCTTGGCGCACAATTGTTGTTTCATTGAGTAATTGTGCTGCTTTTGCTTCTGCGGCTTGAATAATTTCTTGCGCGTGTTGCTCACCCTGCAACAAAATTTCTTTCTTTTGCTCGACAATCGCTTGCGCTTCTCGAAACGCCGTTGGTAGACTAAAGCGAATTTGGTCAAGCTGATCGAGCAACACTTCCTCATCAATTAAAGTTTTGCGCGTTAGTGGAATGCGAGGACTGGCAAGAATAATTTCTTCCAGTCGGTTCAATGCCTCCTGGATATCTATATTTCTAGCTTCCTGAGGAATCTGTTCAGGAGGGGTTTTTAAGGGGTCTTGGTGTGACATCGGTAGATATCTAGGGCAACGTGCTGAGGAACAAGATGATCGACGGAACCACCAAATTTGGCAATTTCTTTCACCACACTACTACTTAAGAAACTATGCTCATTAGAAGTTGCCAAAAAAACTGTCTCGACATGCGCAGCAAGCGTTTTATTCGTGTGCGCCATTTGCAGTTCCGCTTCAAAGTCAGAAATTGCGCGTAAACCCCGTAGGAGAACTTGTGCTTGCCGCATTTGGGCGTACTTTACCGTCAAACCGTCAAAGCTGTCTATTTCTACATTCGCCAAATGAGATGTTGAAATCCGGATCTGCTCTAACCGTTGTTGTACTGAAAACAATGGCGTCTTGTTTGGGTTACGCAACACAGCGACAACGACGCGCTCAAAGAGGCGACAGCCACGCTCAATGATATCAAGGTGTCCCAAAGTAATTGGGTCAAAGCTTCCAGGATAAATAGCAATCACGCTGTTAGCAGTGTCGGAGTTACTGAGAAATTATACCTGTTTAAGAAGGAGTCAGGGATCGGGGATCGAGGGTCAGGGAGGAAAAATGAGAGTTATTGATGATAAATAACTAAATAACTAAGAAGAATGACGGCTAGCAAGATTAATGCGATCGCTCAACTCTCTTAATGTTTGTGCCAAGTTTGTATCATTTTCGCGTAGTTGCGCGATTTTGTCACAGCTATATATTACTGTTGTATGGTCTTTGCCGCCAAATTCTTCGCCAATTCTTGGTAAGCTCAAATCCGTATGTTGTCGCATCAAATACATCCCAATTTGACGCGCCCAGCTAATTTCCCGGCGTCGCGAGTTTCCTTTAAGGTCTTCGACAGAAACATCAAACTCATCTGCGACTACCATGAGTACAGCATCGGGAAAAGCTTCTACTTTTTCTACGGGTGGATTGAGAACTGGAGCAATATTTTCGACATTCATCGATAATCCAGAAATAGAAATATAAGCAACTGCTCGAATTAAAGCACCCTCTAGTTCGCGAATGTTCGACTTATAGTTAAAAGCAATGTACTCAATCACCTCCCTTGGTAAGCGCATATTCTCGTACTCGGCTTTCTTTTGCAAAATTGCCATTCGGGTTTCTAAGTCTGGTGGTTGAATATCTGCGATCAAGCCCATCGAGAAGCGCGAACACAATCTTTCTTGTAAGCGCGGGATTTGATTTGGTGGACGATCAGAAGCCAAAACAACTTGCTTACCAGCTTCGTGTAAAGTATTGAATGTATGAAAAAATTCTTCTTGCGTGTACTCTTTCCCTTCAATAAACTGAATATCATCAACTAACAGTACATCTGCCGCGCGATAATGTTCGCGAAAGCTTTGCATACTATCTTTCCGAATTGAAGCGATGAGATCGTTAGTAAATTGCTCGGTCGAGACGTAAAAAATTCTGGAATTAGGACACATTTCTAGGCGGTAATGCCCGATCGCCTGCATCAGATGCGTTTTACCTAATCCGACACCGCCGCATAAGAATAATGGATTGAATTCGCGCCCTGGGGATTCAGCTACGGCTAAAGCTGCGGCGTGCGCCATGCGACTATTTGCACCGACAACAAAGCGAGAAAATACATATTTGGGGTTCAATTCGATTGGTTTAGGTCGGTTATTCAGCAGTGCTACATTTGGTTCAATCGGTACTGGCCAAGCGACTTCAGGTTCGCTCACCGAAGTTACGCCATTATCCTTGGCTACGGTAATCTGAACCTCGACAGGATGACCGAGAATTTCCTCAACTACGCCGACAATCGTTTTGATGTAGTACTTTTGTAACCAATTACGCGCAAACGGGTTAGGGGTACAAATAACCAAACAATTATTTTCGAGTTGCTGCGCGCTAGCCGTTTTAATCCAAGTCTCGAAGGTGGGTCGAGTTAACTTCTCCTGTAGACGTTCTAGTACCTGACTCCACAGACTTTCAAGCGAAAGTTCCACTGTTTACCACCTCTACCGCTAGCAAAAAAACGCATATAGGCAACCAATTTAGCATCTACTCTACTGAGCTTGGCAACTATCTCTGGTAGCTTGTAAGATTAGCCATATAGCTATTCAAGAATATCGTAGTGCCTCGCAATAGCTAAAAATAACTATAAAATTACGATACTTAGGTAAAATGTTTTGCTCAAGTTATGCTAGCTGTTTCTGAGTTTTTCTACACTAAATATATTGAGATATTAACAATCATGCCGCAAGGTACTCCTAAAAGCGGAAATTTTAGAAAACTGCAAAAAAAAATGACCATAAACCGCCGCAATATTGACCCACAAGCTACAAATATTTACACTAACTACGCTCAAGATGACACATCCCACAGAAAACGTAATTTATTAGCACTATTGCAGCAGCAAAATGTTGGTTATGTTTTAACATTACTAACAGGAATTGGGTTAGTGAGTCTTAGTGGGTGTGCGCGACCTGGAAATATGACGCAGACCGAACAATCGAACGCGCAACCCACTCCACAGCAACCTACTGCAAATACAACAGCGGCGATCGCCCCGACAGACCCGAATTTTGTTGTTGCAGCCGTGCAAAAGGTAGGACCTGCGGTGGTGCGAATTAATGCGGCGAGAACAGTCTCACGACAGCTACCCGCAGAATTTGATGACCCAATTTTACGCAGATTCTTTGGAATTCAACCGAACCCAGCCCAACCAAGGCAGCGAGTTGTTCGCGGTACAGGGTCAGGATTTATTATTAGTGCGTCGGGTCAGATTTTAACAAATGCGCACGTTGTCGATGGTGCTGATCGAGTCAGTGTCACGCTCAAAGACGGTCGTACGTTTGAAGGCGAAGTGGTAGGACAAGATACGGTGACAGATGTTGCTGTTATTCAAGTTCAAGCTAACGACTTACCTGTAGTTCCTATGGGTAACTCAGAAACGCTACAACCAGGTGAATGGGTAATTGCGATCGGTAATCCGCTAGGGCTAGATAATACGGTAACAGCAGGTATTATTAGTTCTACCGAACGTTCTACAAGTGATATCGGTGTTTCTGATAAGCGCGTTGATTTAATTCAAACTGATACCGCAATTAATCCAGGTAACTCAGGCGGTCCTTTGCTCAATGCGCGGGGTGAAGTTATCGGTATGAATACAGCGATTATCAGCGGTGCTCAAGGATTGGGATTTGCGATTCCTATCAACACAGTACAAAAGATCTCCCAACAACTAATCACCACTGGCGAAGTACAACATGCTTATTTGGGCGTGCAAATGGTAACACTGACACCAGAAGTGAGGCAACAACTTGAGATTGAATCTGGTGGTGAGATCGATGTCACTGCAGAGCAGGGGATTTTAATTATTCGCGTTGTTCCTAATTCTCCCGCCGCACGCGCTGGATTGCGTGCTGGTGATGTCATCCAAACAATCAATAATCAGCCTGTTACAACAACCGAGGAAGTACAACGCTTGGTCGAAGGTAGTCAGGTAGGTAGCCAAATGCAAATTGGCGTCCAGCGCAATGGACAATCTCAGCAAGTAGCCGTGCGGCTGGAAAATCTTCCTGTACAAAGTGAAACTTAACTTAAGGACTTATGGCAGAAATACGAGAAGTTGTACAGCTTGGTCATCCCTTACTTCGTACCAAAGCACAAGACGTTGAAAACATCGAAGAGCAACGTATCCAAACTCTAGTTGATGATTTAATCGCAACCGTTGGGCAAGCCCAGGGTGTAGGCATTGCGGCGCCGCAAGTTGCTGAGTCGTTTCGCTTATTTATTGTGGCTTCTCGCCCGAATCCTCGGTATCCTTATGCTCCGACAATGGAACCGACCGCGATGATCAATCCCAAAATCTTAGCGCACTCGACAGAAGTCGTGAAAGGTTGGGAAGGTTGTTTGAGTATTCCAGGAATTCGGGGGTCAGTACCACGCTATCAATCCATCGAAGTGGAATATAGCGATCGCAACGGTAAGAAACAAAAGCAAGAGTTAACAGATTTTGTCGCCCGCATCTTTCAACACGAACTCGATCATCTTGATGGCATTGTCTTTTTAGATCGCATGGAAAGTACTTTGGATCTTGTCACTGAGCAAGAGTATCAAAAGCGGATTATTGCTACTTCTTCATAAATACTTGTTGGGGTTAGAATACTGACGCAAAATATTTAGGCAAGGCTAGGTTAAGTTAGTCATTTTATATGCCACAACGAGAGTATGACTAAGTTAACAATATCTGAAGCAGCAAAATTAAAAGGAGTTTCCACTGATACATTAAGACGGTGGGAAGAAGAAGGTAAGCTCACACCGGAAAGGACTAGCGGCGGTCATAGGCGTTATGAACTTTCAGAGCTACTAGGCATCAAAGGTGAGTCGTCATACACAATTGCTTATTGCCGTGTGTCAAGCCCTGACCAAAAGGAAGACATGAAAAGGCAGCGCCAAGTGTTAGAGCTATTTTGCGCTCAACATGGTTGGCAATTTGAAGTAATAGAAGACTTTGGTTCAGGCATGAACTACAGCAAGCGCGGTCTACAAAGGCTGATTAGGATGATCGCATCCAACCAAGTAGAACGGTTGGTTCTGACCCACAAAGATAGATTGCTGAGATTTGGCTCAGAGCTAATATTCAGCCTATGTGAACATTTTGGTACTGAGGTAGTGATAATCAACCGCACTGAAGATAGCTCTTTTGAGGAAGATTTGGCTAATGATGTACTTGAAATAATCACAGTGTTTTCAGCACGTTTGTATGGCAGCAGAAGTCACAAGAACAAAAAGATTGTGGAGGAATTGAGAGATGCCGCTCAAAGGATTTAGAACCCAACTCAATCCAAACAATCACCAGAAGACTTTGTTTGCCCAACATTGTGGTGTGGCAAGGTACGCTTACAATTGGGGGCTGGATGTATGTTTCAAAGTAATTGAAGCAAGGAAACTCGCTAAGGAAAAGGGCGAGGAACTACCAAAATTCCCCACGGCAATAGACCTTCATAAAAAGCTGAATGCTGAGGTCAAGAGCCAACATCCTTGGTTCTATGACTCAAGTAAATGCGCTCCACAGCAAGCCTTGAGAGACTTAGAAAATGCTTGGAAGCGCAAGATGAAGGTCAAGAATAGCGGTACTCCAAAACGTAAGAAGAAGTTTGTTAGAGATAGCTTTTACCTAGAAGGCAATATCCAAATAAAGGATGGCTTCATAAAACTTCCCAGGATTGGATTGGTCAGACTACATGAGTCAGTGGCTAATCAAACTATTAAGAATGTGCGTGTTAGTAGGAAAGCTGATAAGTGGTTTGTCAGCTTCAAGGTTGAAGTTGATATTCAGCAAACAGTAAAATGCTTTGGCAAGGTAGGAGTTGACCTTGGAATTAAGACCTTGGCAACATTGAGTGATGGTAAGGTATTTACAGCCTTGAAGCCCTACCACACCAATAAGCAAAAACTAGCCAGGCTGCAACGCAAGGCAAGTAGGCAAGTAAAAGGCAGTAAAAACCGCGCTAAGACCCAACAGAAGATAGCTAGGCTACACGCGCGTATAGCCAACATTAGGAATGATGCAACGCACAAGTTGACCTCACATCTAACCAAGAACCACAGTGAGATAGTGATCGAAGACTTGAACGTTCGCGGCATGATGAAAAACCATAGACTGGCAAGTGCTATTGCTGATTCTGGTTTCTATGAGTTCAGACGACAACTTGAGTACAAAGCAGAATGGTACGGCTCAAAGGTCACGGTTATAGACAAATGGTATCCTTCCAGTCAGCTTTGTTCTGGATGTGGTGCCAGACAATCAGTGCCGTTACAAGTACGGCAATATGATTGTCCTAGTTGTGGCTTGTCCTTAGACCGTGACCTAAACGCGGCTATCAACATACGTGACTATCCAAAAAACGCCCCAAGCTCTGAGGTGTTAGCTTCCGGACAGGAAAAGGCTCGAGCGTCCTGGTTGAAGGAAGAAGTAGACAGCAAACCTAAGTTTGCATAAGTTCTACAGAGCGGATTCTGCGCAATGGTGATGGTCCTAAAGTGATGTATCGAGCAGATCTAGATGCGCTGCCTGTACAAGAGACAACAGGACTTCCTTACGCCAGCACTAAGCGGGCGGAGATGCCAGACGGTAGCGAAATGCCTGTTATGCACGCTTGCGGTCATGATGCCCATACAGTTTGGATGTTGGGACTGGCAAAAGCAATGGTAGATCTAAAATCCAACTGGAAAGGAACGCTAATTTTAGTCGGACAGCCTGCGGAAGAAGGAGTTGCAGGAGCAAGGGCAATGGTCGAAGATGGTCTCTACACGCGTCATCATGTTCCTGTCCCTGACTTCTTGCTGGGGGTGCACACTGCCCCTGGTCCCACAGGAATAATCGCCAGCGTACCAGGAATCCGAACAGCAGGAAGCGATCCAATCGATATTGTTTTTAAAGGTGTGGGAGGGCATGGCTCCTCACCTCATCTCGCAAAAGATCCGATTCTCATGGCTGCTCACGCAATTACACAGTATCAGTCAATCGTGGCACGGGCGATCAATCCTCAAGAAGCAGCTGTAATTACGGTGGGATCAGTTCAAGCAGGAGAGGCGAATAACGTAATTCCAGGAGAAGCATTACTTAAACTTAGCTTGCGCTGGTTCAACCCAGAAGTACGCAAAACAATGGTGCAGGGAATTCAGTCGGTCAATGAGTCGATTGCGCGTGCCTATGGAATGCCAGAGGATCAATTGCCAACCATAACTGCAAAGGGTGGTACAACTCCACTGGTGAATGACAAAGCAGTGATTGATCGCATTAATCCTCAATTGGTAAATTTAGTTGGAGCTAACAAACTGATCACTGACTTTCCAGGGACTACAGGCTCAGAAGATGTTCATCTGCTTAAAGGCGACAATAAAAATATCCAGGTAGGCTTTGTCTTCGTCGGTACCGCTGAACCGGCGCTCTTTGCTAAAGCCAGGGCAGAAGGTAGAATGGTTCCTTTCTCAAACCATAACAGTAACTTTCAAGTCGATCTCAACGCCATTCCATTTGGAACAAAGGTCGCGTCGGTTATGACGATGGAATTACTCAATCGGTAGACTTTCTGCGTGAGTCCGAAATGTCTCTGAATAGAATTCACCTAATACAGCGATTCATATAGGATGTCTATTTTTAGGCGATCGCACTAAGAAAGCTATTTAACAACTTTTCCTCTAGTTGCTTCAATCTGCGCTTGTGTGCTTTTACGAGCAAGCAACTTATGAAGGATAGTGTTGCGGTTCAGTATGATATATGAAGTATTCACGCAGAAGGTTTATTATATAGCGAGTAGGCAACAACTAATTTGAATACTCGCTAAAGCTATATACTTTAGTGCCATAATTGTTCACTGGTTACGGTTCGCATACCCTAAAAAAGCAATTCAAACTAGCCAACCTGGTATGCCTTGATGTTCAAAGGAGAACGCAGCAAATATTATCTGTTCTCAGCGATCTATTCTTTTTCGCAGTACAAGTTTTTATATGCCTGAGAAAACTTATCTGAAAGTTCCTTTTGTTTGGGAGCCTAAGCTGTTAACGACATCACAACGGTTGACTTGCGCAGTAGTCAGCACAATGCATGATCATCTTTTAGTTTCAATCATTGCACGTGCTATGAGTTCATCAGTAGATGCAAGCAATCGCGCAAAAGTGTCAGAACATGGTGCTTACGCAGTAGCTGAAATGTTTTTGTATTCAGCAACAGAAGGCTTTTCGTACCGAGACGAGTGATGGCAAATTAGAGGAACGAAAACCAAGATATTGTCGGGTTTGTTCTTCCCGTCGTTCTTGCTGAATGTGCTGGAGACGGTTTAGAAGAAGGTTCAATTTACCACATTGAAATTTTACCAGAATATCAAGGTCTTGGTTTGGCAAGTAATTTCCTATCAAAAGGAACGCAAATATTACAAGAAATAGGAGTATAGCGAGTATTTTGTGATACTGCTGTAAATGATGTGCGGATGATTTCTACGTTCAAACGAGTTGAGTATCAGCAGTATAGTGAATCCTGGGAACGTCTCATATTTAAGAATTATGTTTGGTGCAATAACTGAAAAGATTCTTATTATAGGTTTGAGAGGCTAGTCGCAACGGCTGACATCAATTAAATTGCCTATGCGTCTCGATGTAAGCTAGAGGATAGCAGCATGAAATACGAGATCATGGCAGAAATTCCGAAAACACTGGAACAGGCGATCGCCCAAGCCCAAGGTGCAACACAAGCAGCGATCGCAGATGGTTATTCTTTACTACAAATTGAGATTCTCATCCCAGAACTTAACCCCATGCCAGTTGCTGAGCAATTTCTGCCAGCATTAGACTCTTTTGGCAATCAACTCAAAGTTTTCTTTCCTGATGCTGGTGCTGCGGCGCTGGCGCGTCGTGATTGGGGATCAGTACCATTTAAGATTCTAGATATTGGAACTGGAAGAGTACCTGTCGATCAGCAAGTTTTGCCTGAAGATGAAGCATTCTTATTAGTTGCACCTTCCGCAGTTGAAGTTGCGCAGGTAGAAAAGTTGCATCAAGCTGTGGGAGAAAGACCTTTTATTTTACTGAATCCTCGCCTAGAAGATGTTTCGATTGTTGGTATTGGCTATGCAGGGCGACAGTTGCGGGCGCGTTTTCTCAATACGATTGAATCTTGCTATCATTTACGCCCACTCGATGGCGCAGCCGTATTTCGCTGCTATCCTTCCCCTTGGCAAGTTTGGCAAGAAAATAAAGATGGTGAATATCAATTAATTGCTGAACAACCAAAGAAACCCATGGGTGATGAAGTTGATTCAATTTTGTCTGGGAATAGTCCGCAACAGGTTAGTAATTCTGTACAGGCGAAAAAACCTGGAATATTTGCAAGTATGCAACGATTTTTGCGCACCTTGAGTCGATGAAGCTTAGAGAGTTTTGAGTAATGAGTGGTTAGTGAATAGTACTGAGCTTTGAGTTATATAAATTCTTCCTCTGCTCCCCTGCAATATATTTTCTCAAATTCAAAATTTATAACTCTGCTTTGATACCGTTGCTACTGCGTTAAAAGTTCTAATAAACGACAATAACTGAGGTTTGTTGGTTAAAATGCAGTGACGATCGCGCTGAAATAATTGATTGATGGATGTGTCATGAGTGACAGTCAAGGAATGATTGCCCTAACGCGTGCTTACCTGGAATCACGAAAATTACAGGAGCTAGTTTTACAATCGGGGTTGGATCTGCGTGTTTTAAATGAAACTGAGCTAGAGCAATCGATACAAGATATTCTCAAGGGGCGATCGCACTCAGATGTCTGGATTTTTGCTTATGGTTCGTTAATTTGGAATCCTACAGTGAAATTTAGCGATCGCCGTGTTGGTACAATCTATGGATGGCATCGCCGCTTTTGTTTGTGGACGCCACTTGGTAGAGGAACACCAGAAAATCCAGGGTTAATGTTAGGACTTGATCGGGGTGGTAGCTGTCGTGGTATTGCCTATCAAATTCCCGCCGAAGATGTGCTTACAGAATTACTCATTCTCTGGCGGCGAGAAATGGTAGTTGGTTCGTATACTCCTCGTTGGGTAAAAGTTGTAGATGGCAAAGAACGCTGGGATGCGATCGCTTTCACTATCAACCACAATCATGTTATGTATACAGGAGATATCTCTTCTGAAGTTGTTGTTAACAGTCTAGCAACAGCTTACGGAAAACTTGGTAGTTGTGCTGATTATCTTTCACTAACTATTGATGGTTTGATGCAGTACGGAATTCAAGATAAACAACTATTGAAATTACAAAAATCAGTTGTTGCTAAACAGCAATTATCAACTACATTCTTATAAAACTTTATAAGTTTATATCTTTACGTATGTACTGATACTTTCTATGTATTTTGAAATAGGGCATTACAATATTTCAAGCCACCTTTTTTTGAATAGCCAAAATCGTAAGAACCAAGGAACTCAAAATTAAAGTTTTCCAAATATGATTTGAGTTTAAAGAAATTAGTGTGTAAAGTATCTGAAGGATTGAAACTAACTTCAGACAATATAAGTAAAACCCGAGCTTTTTTAAGTAAAGCCTCGGCTCCTTGAATAACTTGTAAATCGAATCCTTCATTATCAGTTTTTAAGATATCAATTTTTTGTATATTATTTTCTTGATAAAACTCCTTAACTGTTTTAACAGCAACTTTTTCAGAATTGCTTATGCTGCTGTTGGAATCAAACACAAAAGAGTTGCATTGAGAGTTTGACTTTAAAAAAATCTCATACTTTCCTGATGCAGCACCTAAGCCTATTTGAAAGCAACTAATACTAGAATTTTTTTGTGTGTTTTCTCTTAGCTGCTTAAATGTTGCAGCGACTGGTTCAAAAGAAAAGATTTTTGCTTTAGGAAAACTTTGAGCAAATTTGATGGCTGTTTGACCTATGTTAGCCCCTACATCAAATATTACTTCAACTTGTAAAGATTCTAACTTAGAAGTATAAATATACTGGTCAGTTCTGGTTGGTATTTCTTTTGTTGCGCTTGCTCTTGTCCTATATTTTGCCTTATTAAATAATGATATTTTTTTTAACAACACTTGCGATATAGAGCATAGAATATCTCTTCAAATATAAATAAAAAGTCTGAGATTTGTTATTGGAAATTTGTATTTCTCTTTTTATTTAGGTAGTTCAAATTGAGCGCTTTTAAGCTTGACAATATTTGTACTACTCAAGCGCTCAAGGAATTGATCCTACGCTAGGAAACAATTGCTCATACGATATTCATCACAAAAGAAACACCTGTCGATACATAAAAATTAAGGTGTTTCGCAGCTTTTGAGCAGATAGTTATCGAAGTATCAACTCTTAAGAGATAGTGTCGAGTGGTTCACAAAAACTATCTACACCCTGCTGTAGTACATACATCAATACTGGAGTAATTAAAAGCGGTGGGCAAATTTTTGTTGTCGCTAAGGATCTTATGACAGCAGCGTAGTCATCGCTAAGTAGGGCGTTTCTATTTTCTTCGCGGCAAATAATCGCCCGACATTTCTTCGCTAAGCTTTCTAACCATTCTGCATTGGCGATATCGGGTTGTTGCCCAACTCGAATTGCTAGCACCATTGTGGCATCTTCGAGATTACCCTCACAATCTTCGATTTCTGCAAGTGCGGTTGCGGCGTCGGGATCTTGTAGTTTTTCCCGAAATTTGGCAATGTCTTCTGGTGTAACTTGTGTCATGAAATAATTACAACTAACTTATTCCATTGTGATTGAAGGAAAGCTCACTCAACAATTTCTCATTCTGAAGAATGTGAACAATAAATGCCAAAAAAAAGCAGTGAAAAGATATTCACTGCTTGAGAAATTATTATGACTAGACTGTTGGCAACATGACAAGCAGTTTGTACTTAAAGTTACAAACCTACTAGTTCTCGCGATTCAAAATCGGTAAGTTGTTGCGCGATCGCTCGCCGACACTCTAGTTTAGCAACGCTGAACTGGTTGCGCAGATATTCTAAGTGCGCCAGCGCGTTGGCTTTTTCTGCATTTAATTGAATTAATGTATTGAGTGCGGTTTGGTATTCTTGATTGACTAATAGCAACTCGAAGCGACGCGATCGCCGTTGCGTGTCATTTTTCAAGTCTGGGTCGAACGCTGAACGCGTGTCAGCATTGCCTTCTTCGCGGTTAATTAGTTGCTGCACCGCCATCATTTGCGAGTCAAGTTCGTTTACCCGTTGTGCAGCTTGGGCGATCGCCGCAGGGTAATGACTCAGTTGCATTGTCATCATACGAGAGGTCAGGGGTTAGCGAGGTAGTTTATGCAGCAAGTTCTTTGAATTGAGCGTGGTTAGATGAACGCTCTGTCGAGTTAATCGGTAGCTGCTCGGTTTGATACATTGGAGCCTGCTCCAACACTTTCACTTCGATATTCACAGACACAAGATAAGTGCCTGGTTCTGCGCCAACAGCTTCGGCAATCAATTTTGCTAGCTCTGGGCGCTTAGCGGTAATCGGATCGCGTAAAGCGCAGCGATCCCAGTCATGCTTGGCTGTTGGATTAAGGCTAAGAAGATAGTGTTTCGTCATAGGGCTGGAGTCCATCTTTGGTTAGTACGCCGTAGAGCCATTGATTGCTGATGCTGAGGCTCGATGAATCTACTTCATCTATTATAGTACATCTGTACTGACCTGGGAAAAATTGAACGCAATTCAATTTGGGCTTTTTGATTAAAAAAGCTTATAAATAAAGAGTTTCAGACACTTACAATGATCGCAGTTTATTGGTACACTAACTCCTCGGATGCGATCGCCTTTGGATGATTCCAGACAGATTGCCCTGTCAGCAGTTCCACCACATCCATGCCATTACCAATCACGCCAGGTACACTGGGATAGCCTGCACTAGCTCCCACTAAGAAAAGATTTGGCAATTCGGTGCGATATCCCAGACGATTTAAGCCTACCTGCCTTGGTGTAAGCTTTGCACCATAGATGTTCCCCTGCGGTTGTCCTAAATAATATTCACTTGTTGTCGGAGTACCAGGAACTTTCATCCGAGCGTAAGTATCAACATCCGGAATCAAATCGCGCACACTTGCCATAATTTCTTGGTAAACTTCGCGCTTTTTGGCTTTGTAAGCTTTTGCATCAGTTTCATGCAACTGTTTAAATGGTTCGTAAGGACAAACAGTCGCTATTTCTAAAACATGATGACCAGGAGGAGCCATTCCTAATTCACGGGATTTCATCGTCGGACACGAGAGGAAAATCCAAGGATGACGCAAGTTGCCTAATAATTGTTGTTGATACGCTTGATTGAGGTCGCTGTTCGGGTAATACCAAATATTCCAGTTTCCAATACCATATTTTTGCGGATCAAACCTGGAATCTAACCCTAGGTAAACGTTGAAAGCACTCGCTGAATATTCATAACCCGTAAGACGTTTCAATTCTTGCTGACTTAACGCATGGGTGTTATGCATCAGCTGTACAGTTAATTTTGGGTCAAGGTCGCTGATGTAAGCAACGCTTGCTTGATAAGTTCTCCCTCCAGCAGTAACGCTTTCGACTTGGCGCTGTTTGACTTCGATGTGTTCGACTGGTGTAGATAATTGCACAACACCGCTACCGGCTTTAATCGCTTCGACAATTGTATCAACGAAGTGTTTAAAGTGATGCTTCGGATAATAAGCACCTTCAGAATAGTCCCAAACCAGCGCAGTATGCGTTAGTAAGGCGATTTCATTCGGTGGAAGGGCATAATCGCCACTTTGACCTGCTAAGATAGCTTGCAGTTTTGGCGATAGCCCGACGCGATTGTAAAGGTCTTGCAGTGTCCAATTACGCTTTGTAAATAAGTTCCAGTATTTCGGTAGTTTTAACCAATCAGACCATTTTTGATCGAACCAACTGATCTCGCGCACTAAATTGTGCATTTCTTGATGTAATTGTTTAATGGCATCGCAATAACGGTTGATCGCGTCCGTTTCTTCGGGAAAAGTTGCTACAAGGCGCGATCGCAAGTTCTCCCATCCTAAAGGAATTTTAAAATCAGCTTCGGGTGTAATCACTCGGTCAATACAGTCAGGATCGAGCGAGTTAAATTCGACATCGCGTTCAATGTAATTGAGAAACTGCGCGATCGCTTGTCCCGAACCGCATTGTGAAATGTAGTGTACATCAGCACAAAAGCTATATTCGCCGTAATCGAAGGTATGGCAGCATCCACCAGGTAAGTAGTGTTTTTCTAGTACTGCTACTCGATGTCCTTGCCGAGTTAAACATGCTGCTGCTGAAAGTCCACCTAATCCTGCTCCCAGAATCACAAAATCGAAGCTTTCCATTTAAGCCTCCTGTCTCTGGCAATAGTGTTAAACGATACTACTAAGTCGTAGAGCGATAGTATGCAGTATGGCTTGAATCAAGTTGTCAGCCAGTATTTGCCATGTTTATTCCAGCAGACTGAAGTATTCTATTTTACCGATTCAATTGACTCTTCTTTCCACAACCAAGTTCTGGCAATGATGTCGCCCTCAACAAGGTTGCTCTTAATTTGGCTTGCTTCTGGCTGAGGTTACTTAGGTTCGTGCCACTTCAAGCTATAAACTGATTTAAGTTTACTGTAATTCTGACGCTCAAGTCTAGCGGCTAGATCTGTAAGTTATGTCAACAATAAAGGCATACAACTTATTTAATATCATGCAGAGTGATGCTGTGCGATCGCGTCGTTTGGTGCTGTCTAACTACTCTTGTTCAGTTTCTGGAGTTTCAGTTGGCGGACGGGTAATTTCGCCTTCACTATAACCTAGGTCATACATACTTGCCGATTCAGCATCTTCTGGTGGCGTTTTAGGTTTTCCCGCATAGGCATCAGATTTCCCTACATTGAACCAATCTTCGTGCGTTGCTTTTGTATTGTTCATCATTGCACTTCTCCATAGCTATAGAGTTGCAGCCATAATTTATGATGTTTGCACTACGGTTTGCCGAAAATCCTGTACCCTGAGAAAGATGAAGTTTAGGATCTATATAACAATATTATCAAAACTTATATTTGCCCTAAACAGAGCGCACAGATGTACTCAATACAGCGGTTACTTATATGGTTTTTGACAACTTATTTACATCTTCATCAGAAGAAAAATTTTCACCAATTGTTCGCCAACCTCGTAAAGGAGTCATTATTGGTGCAGGTCAAGTAGGAATGGCTTGTGCTTATTCTCTACTTATTCAAAATCTCCTTGATGAAATGATTATCGTTGATGTCAATCAGCATAAATTAGAAGGGGAAGTCATGGATTTGAATCATGGATTACCTTTTGTTGAACCAACACTCATTAGAGCGGGAACTTTAGCTGATGGTGAGAATGCAGATATTGTGATTATCACGGCTGGAGTCAAGCAAAAGCCAGGAGAATCTCGCTTAGATTTAGTGAATAGAAATGTAGAAATTTTTCAAAGCTTAATTCCAGAAGTTGTTAAATTCTGTTCGACAGCAATTTTGCTGATTGTTACCAATCCAGTAGACATTATGACGTATGTCTGTCGCAAAATTTCTGGGCTACCTAGTTCTAGTGTGATTGGTTCGGGAACCGTTTTAGATACGGCACGTTTCCGCTATTTATTAGCTGAAAAGTTACAGATTGACCCGCGTAGTTTACACGCTTATATTATTGGCGAACACGGTGATAGCGAAGTACCAGTTTGGAGTAAGGTGAATATATCGGGAATGCATCTTGTTGATGAAAATTACGAAGCAGGTAAACCAATCGAGCCACAGCTACAAGAAATTTTTGCACAAGTCAAAAATGCTGCCTACGAAATTATCCAGCGTAAAGGCGCAACTTCTTACGCGATCGGTTTAGCAGTCGCCCAAATAGTACAGTCAATCTTACGCAATCAAAACCGAGTTTTAACTGTCAGCAGTCTGATTAATGGTATTCATGGTATTAACGATGTGTGTTTAAGCTTACCTGCTGTAGTCAATCGCCAGGGTGTAACGCGGGTTGTGAATCTAGCGTTAAATTCAACTGAATTAGAGCAGTTACAACATTCGGGTAAAGTTCTTCGCCAGACTATTGAGCAGTTGGATATTTAATATTTTCAGGACTTACGCAAGGGACATTTGAACAGATGGATGCTTGAGTTGCTCAATCAAGTAGTCCGACAACATCCCATGCTTAATCTGATAAATTGTCCTGCCGCTTTGATCAGCCATCGTTTTGAGGCGACTCCAAACTAATAGGGCACAGGCAATATGATTGCGCTGAATGCGGGCTTTGCGGCACTGGCAAGCTTCCACACCTGTGAGTTGCTTTAACTCACGGTGAAACTCCTCAATCTTCCAGCGGATACCGCACACATCTTGCACGACATCGGTGTCAGCTTGAGATAAGTCGTTAGTAGCGACAAACTCCGTTCTGTTGGTGGAAACAGTAACCCGGAACAGTTTCACCTTTTTGTCTTTAGGAAAGCCTCGAATTTTGACCAATTTGCCCTGCTGCAAGTCTTCATCACTCCAAACCAGTTCAACAACCCGCATGTAGGGCACAGCACCGCCACTATCGTCAACTCGACGATTTGTTTTGAGCGGGCAGTAATACAGCTTCTCTAGCTGGTCAATTTGCCCCATCAACTTCTGCGTCGCATACCAGCTATCCATCAGTACCATTGTGAATGGCAATTGCTTGCTATGTATCACACCATTGAGCATCGCTGCTACATGATCCAACTTGCTTTGCCCATCCCCATCAGGGTCGTAGAGTCGATAGTCGATGACCCAGAACTGTCCCGTTTCGCCGTTGACGTACACACAGCTATCAGGCATGGTTGCTCCACTTAAATTCGTCTGACTCAAAATCACGCCACTCAAAGTCGCACCACTCAAATCTGCTTTACTTAAGTTTGCTTGAGCTAAGTTTGCGCCACTCAAATTCACGCCACTCAGATTTCCCTGGCTTAAGTTAGCCCCACCCAAGTTACCTTGTGTTACATTCGCTTCCGTCAAGTTCACACCCAGCATAAAAGCATCGTATAAATCGTATAAATTGACGCGGCTAAGTTCGGCTTCGGTTAAAATTGCGCCAGTTAGTTTAGCTTTGGCTAACACAGCTTCGGTTAAGTCTGCTTTTGTCAAAATTGTCCGGCTGAGATTTGCTTCACCCAACTCGGCTTGAGTTAAAATTACTTCGCTTAAAATTGCTTCACTCAAGTCCGCTGCATTGAGCGTTGCTCTTGTCAAATCTGCAGAACGCAAATTAGCGTTACTAAAGTTTCTTTCTCCTGCTGCATACTTTGTGAGAAGTTCCTCAGTATCCATAGTGGCTGCTTTTTAAGTCAACTTTTTGTCAGTTTCGAGGATTTTCAAAGTTGATGCCATCTTCCGTGCGACGGAGGAAAGATGCTAGAAACGCCAATTCGTCAAGATGTGATCGCATAATAGAATCTGTTGAGCACAAAATTAGCAATTTGGCAACGATTGGCAATAATTTATTACACGCTTCAACGAGAGCAGCTGCACTTGGTAAACTAGCGGCACTACCTTTAAGGATTTTGATTGCAGTTTTTGCGGCATTTTGCGTTTCTGCTTACGGTTTTTGTCTTGTCTCTGCTAACATCTTTACCTGTTATGGTGCCTCGGTTTTATCTTCTGAGTTCAGGTTTACCTCATCTTTAATCGCTGCTTTTAACTGCGCAAGTAACTTTGCCAGTTGCTTTGCTTCAGGAGTCTCAGCTTGTTGCAGTTGACTAATTGTATTTGTAACAGTGCCGCTAATTTGACCGATCGCGACTCCTGTCATATTTTGGTTTTGACCCGCCGCAGCAACACCGCTAACGCTACCTTGAACGCCACTGATATTAACACTTCCTTGATTGTCTGACATGGTATCTCCAAAGTTGTAGTAAGTTTCTGCGTAAAATTTATGGCTTTGAATCGCAGTCACAACCATATTTTCTAGGCTGCGAATGCGTTGATCTTTCTCGGCAATTCCTGCAAGTAGTGCTTGCATATCGTTATAAGGTAAAGCTTGAATTTCGCTGTAGTTGGCGAAGTATTCGGCACTCAGTTGCGCGCGATCGCTATTTCCTGCAACTTTAGCTTGCAAGCGAATTTTGTCTTGCCCGCGTCCTTCTAAGGCTACGACTTCCAACCCAGCATGCGGATGATTCTCGGCTAATTGCTGTAGCGCAATCGCAGCTGCATCAGGATCGATTCCTTGATGATGGTATAAGTCAAGCGTCTTAAACGTAATAGCACGCGGATCGATGTTTTGCTGGCGATAAAGATCGAGAGTTTTGATGATTGGTGCAATAAAATCAGAAAAGTCTCCAGGTTTAAAGTTTTCCGATTTGTTATCTGGTTTACGACAAGGATCGGGATCGTCTTTTGTCGGCAATCGCGTGTAGATGTATTCGCTTCAACTTGCTCTAGCTTGGTATCAGTAGCGATCGCCCAGTCTTGAATATAAGCGCCAGTTAAACAAGCCGAGGTCAAGTCTGCATGATACAGTTGTGTTTGCACGAGCTTTGCTCGGCAGAGATTTGCCTTTTGTAAAGTTGCTCCACTCAGATCCGCAGCGATAAAGCTTGCATCTTCTAAATGACCATCTTGTAAATTGATACCCTGTAGCGCCAGGCGATCGTAGTTTTGATTGCTACCATCTTTGGAAACGACTAACTGTCGGACTTTTGGTGTTGCGAGATATGTTCCTGCGACGTCAGCAGAGTCAAGCTTCCGTGATTGAAACCAACACGTACGCATTAAGACGGCACGGTTAAACTGTACAGCTTTCAGCGTGGCTTTAGTAAAATTAGCATTGGTTAAATCAGCCCTACAAAACTGAGTCCCACGGATCGCGGCGATGGTGACAGCAACTTTGCGAACTAAGTTATATTGTTGCGCACTACGCAGCGCCTGTCAGCTAGCGTACGCGCTTAAAAATATCACAGCCCAAGCTATCCATACAGTCCACCACGGTTCGCTATTCGTTACTAAAATGAACGTACCAACGAGAACCGCAACAACGATATGTAGGATTACGGCGATTGAGCCAGCAACGATAACTGAGGTTGCGATCACCACAGCAACTGCGATCGCTCCATTAATCGCACCAATTAAAGACCATAACCGAAATTGTAGACCTGCTTTAATGTTGAGAATTAGAACAATCGCAAATACTAAAACTCGGTAGTTTTGTAATCCTGCGAAAGCATGGCTAAAGTTAGCTTCTTTTAGGATCGCATTTGTGAAGATTGTTCCCCGAATGTCCGCACGGCTGAAATTAGCACCTGTTAAATCTTATCCCTTAAACGAGTGTCCTTGGAGGTTTTGACCAGAGAAATCCTGGGGTATCAACACACTGTAAGAAAGGAAGTATGCTCTATCTACAAATGCAATTTTGAGGTTTCCAGAATTAAAGCAGAGTTGAAAGGCAATTCAAAACTTGACCTGCATCACTCCACCTGAAATGAACCATAATAGATTTTGCAGAAATACCACTGAAAGTGCAGTTCGCTACCTATTCAGTGATAATCTTAAAAGCAGTCTATTGAACTGTATCTCCCAGATAGCTGAATTACACTCCGAGGCGAGAGAATGGTCACTACCGCAGAAAAAGCAAATATTGGCTACATTACGCAAATTATTGGTCCTGTTGTAGACGTTAAATTTCCCGAAGGCAAAATGCCGCAAATCTACAACGCTTTGATCGTCAAAGGAACCAACGAATCGGGACAGGAAGTTTCCGTGACCTGCGAAGTGCAGCAGTTGCTGGGCGATAACCAGGTACGTGCCGTTTCGATGAGTTCTACTGATGGTTTAGTTCGCGGTATGGAAGCGAGCGATACTGGCGCTCCAATTAGCGTACCTGTTGGTAAGGCTACCTTGGGACGGATTTTTAACGTACTTGGCGAACCCGTTGACAACATGGGACCTGTCAATACAGAAGAAAGGTTTCCAATTCACCGCGATGCACCAAAACTAACTGAATTAGAGACGAAAGCCTCAGTATTTGAAACTGGTATCAAAGTAGTAGACTTACTTGCTCCCTATCGTCGTGGTGGCAAGGTTGGCTTGTTTGGTGGTGCTGGTGTTGGTAAAACTGTCATTATTCAAGAGTTGATCAACAACATCGCGAAAGAGCATGGCGGCGTATCTGTGTTCGGCGGTGTGGGTGAGCGCACGCGTGAAGGTAACGACCTTTACAACGAATTTAAAGAATCTGGGGTAATCAACGCAGAAAACCTCAACGATTCTAAAGTGGCGCTGGTTTACGGTCAGATGAACGAGCCACCTGGGGCGAGAATGCGCGTCGGACTCGCCGCCCTGACAATGGCTGAGTACTTCCGCGATGTTAGTAAGCAAGACGTACTTCTATTTATTGATAATATTTTCCGGTTTGTGCAAGCAGGTTCAGAAGTATCAGCACTTCTCGGACGGATGCCATCAGCGGTAGGATATCAACCAACACTAGCAACCGAAATGGGCGCGCTGCAAGAGCGGATTACGTCAACTAATGAAGGCTCAATCACCTCGATTCAAGCAGTGTACGTACCTGCGGACGACTTGACTGACCCTGCACCTGCTACAACATTTGCGCACTTGGATGCTACCACGGTACTATCGCGTGGTTTAGCATCTAAAGGAATTTACCCCGCTGTAGATCCACTTGATTCAACTTCTACGATGTTGCAACCTAGTATTGTAGGAGATGAGCACTACAATACTGCCCGTGCAGTTCAAGCAACGCTACAGCGCTATAAGGAACTTCAAGACATCATCGCGATTCTTGGTCTAGATGAACTATCCGAAGACGATCGCCTAACCGTAGCGCGCGCGCGTAAGATCGAGCGATTCTTGTCGCAACCGTTCTTTGTCGCAGAAGTCTTTACAGGTTCTCCTGGTAAGTACGTAAAACTTGAAGAAACTATCAAAGGCTTTCAGCGAATTCTCTCTGGCGAACTCGATGACCTACCTGAGCAAGCATTCTACATGGTCGGCAACATTGATGAAGCGATCGCTAAAGCTGAGAAGATGAAAAGCTAATGAGTCATAGGTAATGGGTAATCGGAGTAAAGCTATTACCTATTACCAGTTACCTCTATTACTGTTTACTATTTTCTTATTCGCAAACATGGCTTTAACTGTTCGTGTCGTCTCACCTGATAAAACTGTTTGGGATGCAACAGCGCAAGAAGTAATTCTACCAAGTACCACAGGTCAACTGGGTATTCTTAGCGGTCACGCACCATTATTAACTGCGCTCGATACTGGTGTCATGCGAGTTCGTCCAAGCTCGACTGAAGATTGGGTAGCGATCGCACTCATGGGTGGCTTTGCTGAAGTTGAGAGTGATGAAGTGACCATTCTCGTTAATGGTGCTGAACGTGGCGACAAAATTGATTTAGAAGCTGCTCGTGCTGCTTACAACCAAGCTGAAGCAAAAATCAATCAAATTCAAAACGCCTCGCGTCAAGAGCAAATTCAAGCTACTCAAGCCCTGAAAAGAGCGCGCGCACGCTTCCAAGCTGCTGGCGGAATGCTGTAAAGAGTGCTGAGGGGTTCGGCTCTTATCTACCGCCGCGATCGCGTTCTAGGTCGTAAATTGCCTTTTCAATCGCCCAGTTTGTCGATTGCTGCGGATGGTTGAGTTTAATATTTGCGATCAGACGGCTGGCTGCTGCTTGGTCATTGTGTAGCAGTGTCATAAGTCGCTTCTGGAGTTTAGGACTTGCTTTGTCAAAACTACCCTGCTTGGTCGTTGTTCCGGCGGGGAGTTTGTTTTTTGTACTACCGGCGATCGCCACCGCAGCCGTAGCACCAATTGCGCCTAGTACGACTAATGTCCCAACTCGACCAGAGTCGTCGGTTTGTTGAGGTGTGCGGTAACGCGTTTGCGCGATCGTGTTAGGTAGGGTACTAGCTATGATTGGTTCTGGCTTGACAACCAATGCTGCTGTTGTACTCGTGTTTTTCTGTGCAGTGTTTGCTGCTGATGGTAGTGTTTCAAGTTGAGCAGTAATAATAGTAGCTAGGGCAGCGCCTATAGGTAACAATTTCAGCATGGCTTTGCAAGAATATCTACAATTTAATGAATTGATAAACGTTCTGACTGCCCCTCACATCTCGAATTAACACGTTAAGTAACATTTATATAAATCATACTCGTTATGGCTTTGTATTTCTAGCGTTTCAAAGTACGGATCGCCGCATAAGCGAGATGCGATCGCTGGTATCAGAACCAAGCAACTGCTGGAGGACATTGAGCGCCACCTGAGTTGTTTCATCAAGTAACTGCGGCTCGACAGCTTTATCGTTGGGAGTATGGTAATTTGGTTCCTGTCCTCGATAGAAGAATAGTACAGGAACGCTGGCTCTAGCAAAGGGAGCGTGATCGCTACCACCTTGACCGCCAAAGATAGAAACATCAGACTGAGTTGCTTGTGCCAGTTTAGCTAGTGACTGACTTCCACCCACAAGCAACTGATCGTTGACACCAACCATATCAAAATTGAGCATAACATCAAGACCTTGCAGCCAATCGGGTTGAGCTTGACTAACGAAAGCTCTAGAGCCGTGTAAACCATCTTCCTCGCCGTCAAAGGCGACAAACCAAGCTTGGCGGGCTGACGGTGTTTGCGCAACGTTGCGGGCAATATCTAAAACAACAGCCGTACCCGATGCATTATCGTTCGCGCCTGGTGAACCTGGAACCGAGTCATAATGTGCGCCAACAACAACGCGCGGTTGCATAACGCCAGGAAGGTGCGCGATGACATTCGTACCAGTCACCGTGCGCTGGCGAGTATTGACGGTGAGTGTTCCTTGTGAAGGTTGCGACTCAATTAAAGAGTTACCTGCTTTTCCAGATAGTGCTAGTACCGGAACTTGTACTTCACCACCAAGCGTACCGTACAACTCACCAGGTTCATTATTAACGATAACGACACCTACTGCACCAGCATTTTCTGCATTTTGGGCTTTTTGCAGAAAGGGAATTTCACCGCGTCGAACGAGTGCGATCGCGCCTTTGACATCAACCGCCGCAAAATCTGATCGCTGTCCGACATTCGGGACGACAACAAGCCGCGCGCTAGGTTTTCCTGGTATTGAGCCATTGAGTGCGCGACCATTAATAGTTTGCCCATTGACTGTAATATTCGAGCCGAGATCCTCAAATTTTGGATACGTAAACGTTTGAGTTCGTGTTTCGTAGCCAGCACGCGTATACTGTTCAATCAGATAAGCTCTCGCCTGTTCCATAACGGGTGTTCCCGTTACCCTAGGACCTAATTTCACTAAAGCTTGGACATCGGCGATCGCCTTTCTAGATGCGACGGTACTTTCGGTTTGGCTAAGTAGCCTACCACGCTCAGCTTGTACCTCAATAGCGGGAGTACACCCAACAAGTCCAACGCTAACAACGCTTGCGCCTGCAATCAGTAACCTAACAATTCGTTGTAACTGCACTAGATCGCTCTCTTCTGTTCTATAAAAGCTATTCATTAACTAAGGAAACTATTTAAAAGTTGATCTTTCAAATATAGTTGTGTGTAGACAAATACTTTAACGTTTTATTGCTGTAAAGTAAATTATTTCAATTTATCTTATTTCCTCTCATAAGCTTTTAATGCAATCTAGCCATAATAGGGAAATATTTCTTGTTTGAGGGTTTAGTCACTCAACTATTTTATTATATTCATTTTTATTTCATAAATTCATATGTTGTATTTCACTAATTTAAAATAGCTATTTGAAATAAAGTAAACTATTTTCTAGTTCTTATGAATTGCTAAGCTAGCTCTACCAGAAAAGTATTCCCAAACAAATCGTTACTAAATCTTCTTTAATAAGAACAAAATAATTCTAATATAATTGATTTGATTAATAATTACCTTGATTACTAAGTATAAGTAACTCAAATTTTTAGAATAAATAAGTAATTTCAAATAGTTAAATTTTGTAAAAAAAATATTCAAAACAAAAAAACTTTTAGTAGATAATTAATTGTCCGAGACACGACATAAGTTTAATCGATAACTTATAGAGATTAAATTTGTCAGAAATCTACCTTTATTCTAGACAGGAATCTACGTTTCACAGATGAACAGCAAACCAGTTCTTTTACTTACAGGAAAATGTGCGGTAATAGCAGGACTAATATTATCAAATTCAGCAAGAACTATAGCAGACCAATCATTTAAACTAACTCAAGCTGCTCAAACTTCCCAATCAGCACTTGAGCAAATGGATGTTTCAGAAATTGCTAAGCAAATAATGGCACTTCAGAAGTATATGTACATTGACAACAAAACAAAAATAGTTACATTCGACTCAAAAGCAGCACGGCAAGGCGGTTTTTCTAAAGAAATATTGGAACTAGCATCAGAATTAATAGAATCTCAAAATATACTAATGCGGCAAGCCGCACAAGAAAAAATAGGCAATGTTACTCAACTTCAAGTTGCAGAAGACAATTTTCCTAAACTTAAAAGGTTTCATGAAAGATTAAAAGAAAGAGATAGGAAGAAAAATAAATTACCCTCTTCTACAATCGAATTATCACAGCTTAGCTATAAGGTAGTTATAAATATTTTAAATAAAAGTATTTTACCAAATTCAAATGTGCAAAAGCTAATTAAACATACCAATTCTCATATTTTAATTGCAGAGCTTACAGCACGAGCCTGTGGTGATTATAGTCATTATATTCCGAATTACACACCTTATACGACAGGCTGGACTACTACTGCTGATCCTCATGGAGCATTGAGAAGATTAGGCTATCATAAAACTGCATATTATGCCTCATTCCAAGGCTCCTATGGCTCAAGCTATACAAAAGAACGGTCTTACACTTCTTCATATGGAACTTGTAATTTTCCGTGTTTAGAGATGAAGGCAAAGTAAATACTACCAGTACAGCTTACAGGATTCAATATGGAGAACCCAATCCAGAAGTATTTAACTATAACTGGCCTTACCCTGCATGGGCTGATTACTGTAAATATTGGCACTCTCTCTATTAAAAAAACTAATAAAAAAGCTCTTTATTAGTAGAGAGCTTTTCTTTAGCAGCAAATATTTTGATATGGGAATAAATCTATTATCCATTAATTAATATATAAGGAATACCAAAAAATGTTTTACCTATTGTTTGCTTGATTGGCTCGCAAGCACTGTCACCTCCATACTCAATTTTAATGATTGCTTTGTTTGGACATAAAGGTGTTTTATATAGGTCTATAAAAAGTAGCCTTTGGTTTTCTTTTTCTATCTTCTCAATAAATGCTCTGTGCTTATGTAATAATTGTTCAGCTTCTGCTAATTGTGGCAGTTCACTACAACGTTTTAATGTTGTGGGTAGTTTTATGATAGACTCATCACACGAAGCTAATAAAAGTGGTTGTACAACATTACATCCAGTCACTAGTGAAAGAGCAAAAAAAAGTGAAAAACTGCTTTGCTGTTCTCATCGTTTTATAAGCTAACTTGTCTTGTTCAACTATCGACATCTTTAACGCGCCGAATTGGTAAGTTAGCAATCAGTGCGGTGGTGCGTTGATTATTTTCTAGACAAAACTCTAATCCATCGGGTTCGAGTTCGACATAGCGCGAGACGACTTCTAAAATTTCCTGTTGCATTTTTTCAAGCGCCTGCGGGTTTATATCGGCGCGATCGTGGGCAATCACTAATTGCAGTCGCTGCTTAACTGCATCACGGCTTGTGTTATCATTGCGCGACACCGGAAAGAATCGATCGAGGAATTCGGTAATCATGACAGTGGATGCAGGGGTAGAAATCGTTTAGATAATAGAAAACAGCAGCTTACGCAGGCGAGTAAAGAAGTTGTCTTGAACAGGTTCCAAATCAAGAAATTCTACTTTTTCCCCTTCTAATCTACGGGCGATATGCTCAAACGCCATTCCGGCAAGCGAAGCTGTTTCGGATAATACTAAAGGTTCGCCTCGGTTCGTCGAAACGATGACGCGTTCATCTTCTGGAACAACGCCAATCAGTGGAATTGAGAGAATTTCTTGGACATCTTTCACCGACATCATGTCATTTGCCTGTACCATTGCGGGGCGCAGGCGGTTGAGAATTAAATGAATGTTTTTGATTCCTTGTGCTTCGAGTAAGCCAATAACGCGGTCAGCATCGCGGACGGCTGCTATTTCTGGTGTTGTGACGATTAATGCTTCTTTCGCGCCGGCGATCGCATTTTTAAAGCCCATTTCAATCCCTGCCGGACAGTCAATGACAACATAGTCATACATTTCTGTCAAGGAATCAACAAGCTGCTTCATCTGTTCGGAGGTGATGGCTTCTTTGTTGCGGTTTTGGGCAGCCGGAAGCAGAACTAAGCCTGATTCGCGTTTGTCTCTTACTAAAGCTTGTTCTAAACGACACTCGCCTGAGACAACCTCCATTGCGGTGTAGACGATGCGATTTTCCAATCCCAGGAGCAAGTCTAAGTTTCTTAGACCAAAATCGGCATCTACCAAAACGATTTTACGCCCCAAGCGGGCTAATGCCATACCCAGGTTGGCGGTGACTGTGGTTTTACCTACCCCTCCTTTACCAGAGGTAGTAACAATAATACGCTTCATGACGGTAAAGAAAATTGGGATTTAGAAAAATCAGCAGCTTTAGCGATCCGAATGCCTTCAGGCGTGACGTAAGCTACCTCAGGATAAAACTGAGATGGAATATTCGTCGGTGCCCTAGCGACAAATTCCGCAATCCGCAACTGCGTTGGTTCCATTTGCAGTGCCATAATCAGACACTTAGAATTACCGGCTGCACCTGCATGGGCAACTCCGCGCAAACGACCCCAAACTAGAATATCGCCATTTGCCACTACAGTACCACCTGGATTAAGGTCTCCTAACACAATAACGGAACCAGCATGACGAATTTCGATGCCAGATCGTACTGTCATTTGCAGATATAGTGGTTCAGCAAGGGGCGTAGCGGGAGCATTTAAAGTTTGATTAATTCCTGTGACAGGTGCTTGTTGTTCTACGCTATAGCCCGCAGTTGCGGCAGCGACAGCAGTTTGGCGGCGGCTGGTAAAAACATGAGTTAACTGAAGTTGTGCTTCGGCTAAAGCATCCGCGATCGCTTGTAGTTGTCGAGTGTCTAACAACCGATCTGTTGCCATGAGATGGACTATCGTGTTAGCTTGCCAAAAGCGATCGCCACCGTTAAGCCGCTGCTTCAATTGTTGCCAAAGATCCGACCAAGTTGTTGCTGTAGTAGAAGCTTCAACTTCTGTCGGCAAAATCAATAACAGATTTTCTCCCTCACTCTTGAGGCGAACTTGTAAGTTACTGTTCGCGATATCGGTGGGAGGAGTCAGTGTTGTCTCTATTTCTGGCGGGGCAGAATCACTCATGCAGTACTGGTCTAAGCAGCGAACCAACTTTATATCATCTTAGATTAGTTCTAGTCTAGAACTATATTTTCTTATTTAAGTAATTAGCCGTTAGTAATTAGCTAATACCATTTCAATTTCACTGAACGAGAACTACAATTAATTTCTCCTCTGCCCTTGAAGTTCCCTATTCGTACAATCTTTACGGTGAAATGGTATAGCCGCCAAGTCTTAGGGAGGACGACACTTAAATTTCCACAGACTACATTTACATCACAACCTCATGCAGCCAAGAGATGGAGGCGATACTGTGAAGTTCGGGCAATGGCTTGGTTTAATCGTCCTGGCGATCGCGCTTTACATTTTATGGCAGATCCGGTACGTGGTTTTGCTCATCTTTGCTTCTGTTGTTTTAGCAACAATTTTAAATCGCGTTGTGCGCGGCATCCAGCGACTTCGCGTCAATCGAGGTATTGCTATTGCCATCACCATGACTGTCTTATTGGCTTTAATTATTGGCTTTTTTGCGGTGATTGTGCCAAGGATCATTGACCAATTAAAAGAATTTGTAGTGCTGATACCAGCTATCTCTGACCGATTCAGGATATGGTACAACTGGCTGCAAACTGTGGTTCCTGGGCAATTTTTTGAGGATATCAATTTACTTAATAATCTGGCTGGGCAACTGCAATCTTTACTAGCCCAAATTCTCGGCAACGTTTTGCTTTTAGTCAACACTTCACTGACGGCTATTTTGGGCTTTTTGCTGTTTTTTGTTGTCACGATCATGCTACTTGCCGATCCTGCACCGTATCGCCGCATCTTGATTCTGACTTTTCCAGCTTTTTATCGGCGGCGTGTCGATCAAATTCTGTGCGAGTGTGAGGCTGCCCTGATTGGCTGGATTAAAGGGACTCTAATTACGATGTTTTTTGTCGCTTTATTAAGCTTTGTTGGTTTATCGGTGTTAAGAGTACCACTACCACTCGTTAATGCGGCTTTGGCAGGCTTACTTGAATTTATTCCGAATGTTGGACCTACTTTGAGTGTCTTTCCACCAGCTTTACTTGCTTTACTCGATGCGCCTTGGAAGGCGGTTGCTGTGATTGGCTTGTATGTTGTCATTCAGCAAGTTGAAAGTTTAATTTTAGTGCCGCTGATTATGCAACAAGAAGTTTCGCTACTGCCAGTGTTTACGATTTTAGCGGTGGTAGTATTTGCTAGTTTTTTTGGGTTTTTGGGTTTATTTCTCGCCATTCCCCTTTTGATTGTGACGCAAATTTGGCTCAAAGAAGTTTTGGTTAAAGACGTGTTGAATAAATGGCGAGGTAAAGTGCCGCGCGATCGCAAAGCCTACTTAGCTAGTGTCGATGACACTAAACTTGAATCTTGAATTGCTAATTACTTTTTTGCAGTCTGCGGTAAATTGTCGCCAAGGCATTCGCATCACCAACATTACCAGGAAACAGAACTATAGGTAAATCGGGAAACTGCGGATGATCCGATGGAGTGCGGACGATCGAACACCCTGCTAAAATTTGACCGAGGAGGCGTGCAGTCTTCAAAGCTAAACCTGTACTCAAGACATCGTTGGAGGTAATGCCTCCTTTACTGATTAAAAATCCGATATCGCTGGGCAAACCCTGCACAATATCCATCAATAATGAAGATACGGAAAAACCAAACTGTAATCGTGTTTGAACATCCGCAAAAACAAGTTCTTGACGGCTTGTATAGACTACAGGAGTTTTACCAGCTTCGTGCGCGGCGTGAACTTTTTCTAGTGTTGTTGTGAGTAACTGATGCGGTTGTTCGAGCGAGTCATCTAATAACTGGGCGACATCGACTTCGATTCCCGCGATGTCAGGTTCTTGTAAGAGGTTTTCTAATTGTTCGGTTGTCTTTCTAACGTGCGAACCAACAAGCACAACACCTGGTTTCCCTTGGCGTACGTATTGCGACATTTCCTCTGGTGGTACTGGTTGTGGTGGTAGTTGCGCTAAAGCGGTGAGTAAACTCGCGGCGCTACGAAATAAAAAGCGTTTACCTTGACTTACTGCTGTGAGAACATCTTGGGCAAAGCGGTTGAGATCGTCTTGTGTTTCGGCATCAACCGCAACGCATTGATTGTCTGTCAAGTTTTGTAATCTTTCTAGTGTGGAAAGATTTCCCGCAACATCTGTACCGCTACGAATGTCGTTTAATAAAAATCGTTCGACTTGATTTGCGCGGATGCGTCCTTGGGTTTTTTCGGCAACGTAATCGGGTAAGTAGCTGTAAGTGTAGCCAAAAACCGAATCGCGAGCAAATTCAGTTTCGTGGACGGGGATCGGAATTCCATCAACGATCAAGTAATGAATGCTATCGCGAGTAATGCGTCCACCTTCGATAAAGGCTGGTACGAGAAAATGCGCATCAAATGGACCAAGTTCTGCGGCGATGACATCGGCTTCGATAGGGTAATGTCCGCGTAGCGTGGAATCGGAGCGACTAACAATCAGAAAATCGGCAATTTCTGTGGCGGCGATCGCGCTTTTGAGATTATGACAGACTTCTTTTGTAACCTTGGCGGCTTGATCGGGAGGTAGCGATCTCGTATTCGTCAGCACAAAGAATATTGGTGATTCATCGGTTAACCCTAGTCGCAGTGTCTCTTCATCCCAGCGTGTCAGGAGGAGACAACTATGAACGGTTTGCGAACCTGTCGGGTCATCATCGAGGACAATAATTTTGGGTTGAGTTGCCATCTTTAATTTATAGCCAAAGTGTAGGTTGGTACATTACAGAAGCTCAGAGCTATTGTCTTAACCAGCTTTTAACACTGAACTCTGATCACTGATCCCTGACCCCTACTATAGAATCTGCGCTTGTAATTTTCGCACTTCTGCTTGCACGCTGCTGCTAATTTGCAACAGAGCATTTACAATTGGCGCGTACTCCTGAGTTTGAATATTCGTTAGTTTTGGCGGTGAAAGTAAGTTTGGTGTGTCGATTGGTTGTGATTGTCTTAAGCTTCTTTCGATTTGTAAAGCTTGCACTAAATCGGATCTTAAGTGTTGTAAAGCTTGTAAAAGTGCGTTGCGATCGCTTTGATCGGTATTCGCTTTAGCTTCATCGAGCATAGCGATATCATAAATGACGCAATGGTAGCGATCAACGTTATTTAAGAGGTTCTTTAGCGGTTGCGGGTAAATTTTTTGCCGCCAAATCCAGCGTCCTAGGGTGATGAGAATGAATGTAATAATAAAAAGTGCGATCGCTGCGGCAATTGATGTACCGATTATTGTTCTAATAACAAGCGTATAAAGTAGACCAACAATGATAACGGTTGGCACAAAAACTTTGACGAACTCGTTTGATAAAAAGCTGAATCGTTTTTCTCGATTTTGCCAAATTGACCTGCGCAATACACTATCTGGATTGACTCCAGTTAATCGCTTCAATTCTCCCTTTGTAAATTCTAAGCCTATCAAGTCAGGCTGCACTGCACATTGTTTGTATCTACTGAGTCTATATTAGGATATTTTGGACTGGGTGCATGAATCGGATGTTACCCCCAGAATTGGAAGAGCCTGGCGACTAAAGTCGCGGCTTGAAAGACGAAGTCCACGTAGGTAGAGTTTATGATTGAAGATTTAGTAAGCGCCTTTGCCTGTAATGACCACAATCAAGGTTTGCCAGATAATTCGGAGGTCGAGCCATAAAGACCAGTGATCGCGATAAATGGCATCGAGATGCAGCATATAGTCAAAGCTTACCTCACTACGTCCACTGATTTGCCACAAACCTGTTACACCAGGTAAGAGTTCTAAACGTTTAGTAAAAGCATTTTGATACTCTTTGAGTGCTAAAGTACAGTCGCGCAGTTGTAGGGGACGCGGACCTACTAAGCTCATATGACCTTGAATAATGTTAAATAATTGTGGTAACTCATCTAAACTCGTACGTCGCAAGAATTTACCAACGTGAGTGACACGGGGATCGTCTTTCATTTTAAAGAGGATTCCGCCGTCGGATTCGTTCAAGTGTTCGAGATCTTGCAGAAGTTGCTCGGCATCGACTACCATAGTACGAAACTTCCAAATCAAAAAAGGTTTTCCACCACGCCCTAAACGTTCTTGACGAAAAAAGATGGGTCCTTTTGAGTCTAGAGAAATCGCCAACGCGATCGCCAGCATCAGAGGGCTAAGCAGAAGTATCCCTACACCAGCGCCTAAAATGTCAATAATGCGTTTACCGACAAATTGCAGCATGTAACGTGGTTGACTGACAAAACTAAGTTGCATAGCAGAGGTCAGGGGTCAGGGTTAGACTAGGTTTAAAACCTTTGACAGTCCAATTAACAAAGCTTGTGCCAAACAGTGTGTCAGCACTTAGTTATATTTTTAGAGAGCCATTCTAAAAATTTGCGTATTTTGTACCTACGTAGTTCAATCAAATCAATCACAAGTCAATAGACTTCTTGTATGAATCACAAACACCCTCTGACTGAAGTCAGGGGCTACCCAAGCAAAGTGTACTTTCGCACACTTAAACAAGATTTTTATCAGTAAGTTCACAGTGGTAGATTTTCTTGTGTTTGGCTGCAAATTTATTTGTCAATCATTCATGCAGGAGGTTTAATATATGCTTGGAGACTATCTTGAAACTGAGAAGGCTGACGCACTGGGAAAGCGGTACTTGGTTCAGGAGATATACTCCAGTCGTAGCGCAATAGCTTGGAGAGGATAATTTTCATTTCCATTTGGGCAAATTGCCAGCCTAAGCAACTGTGCGGACCACTACCAAAGCCGACTAAGGCAAAAGCGTGCTTTTTATCTTCTTCGCGCGGTGGTGCAAAGCGGTCAGGATCGAAGCGATCGGGATCGGTGTAGATTTCTGGAAGACGATGCGTTAGCAGTGGGGAAATATCGACATACCAGCCGGCGGGGATACAGTAGCCTGCGTAATGAATATCTTTGACAACGCCACGCGAGATATTTTGTACAGGAGGATATAGGCGTTCTACCTCTTTCAGCGCGTAACCCATTTGCGAAAGTTGTTTGAGATGCGATAAGTTTAGGGGTTCATTTCCGACGACTTGGGCGTATTCGTTGCGTAGGCGATCGCGCCACTCTGGATGTGCCACTAATTCAAACATTAACCACGAAAGAAGTACTGCCGGATTTTCATGCCCTGCAAACAGTACCATTAGCAGTTGGTCAACAATGTCCGATTCACTCAATGAGTTGCCATTTTCATCAACAGCCGCGAGTAATAATCCGAGGAAGTCGCGTGATTCTTGTAATGAGCCTTGTTGTTTGCGTTTGGCAATTTTGCGCCGTAAAAAAGCTTGTAAATTTCGTCTTGCTTGCTGCGATCGCCCATACAAAGTTTGAGGAATATCAATTTTTAACTTGGCGCGCCTTCCAGAAAGCATTTCGAGAAAATACTGCGTTGCTTCAGCAAATTCGCTATCGGTTTCAGTTCCCAAAATCAAGCGAATTGCAATTGTTGTTGAAAGATGAGTAAACTCTTCAATAAGGGAAATTGTCTTTCCTGGTCTCCAATCTTCAAAAAATTTGTCTACAATTTCTTGGATTGTGTCGAAGTAATTTGTTAGCGATCGCCCGTGCATTGCAGGATACATTAAGCGGCGCGTTGCTTGATGTTCGGCACCATCTTGTAAGAGTAAACCTTTGCCAAAAATAGGTTCTAAAAAAATCCAACCTAACCGCGCGGAAAGATGATCCGCTTTTTCTCCTAATACTAAGCGGTTAGCATCTGGACCAATTAAAAAAGCAAAATTTTTACCAAAGATCCGCGATTTGAATATTGAACCGTAACGCTGAAAGTGTTCCCAGTAAAAAAGTTCTTCGTCTCGAAATAGCTCTTTTGTCTCACCTCCAAATAGCTTACCAAAGCTACCAGGCATCTCCTCTGCCGATTGAAATTGTGATGCTGGTTTTGTTTGAACAACCATTAAAAATAGCTCCTTGATTTAAGCGCGTACAGCTTCGATGATGCTATTGGCAGTTTGTGTAGGGATAAGGCGTGTTACTTTAAATCCAGCGGCTTCTAAGAGCGATCGGTATTGTGCTTCAGTACGTTCGTAACCGCCAGGAGTTGTGAGTAACGATTCTAAGTCGATTAACTTACCAACAAACGGCGCATTACCAGGAGGCATAATCATTTCTACGATTAAAAGTTTGCCGTCGGCTGTCATCGCCTCGCGACAGTTTTTTAGCAGTTTCACTGCGCGCTCATCGTCCCAGTTGTGAACAACAAACATCAAAATGTACGCATCACCATCACTA
Source organism: Chroogloeocystis siderophila 5.2 s.c.1 (assembly GCF_001904655.1). Taxonomy (NCBI): domain Bacteria; kingdom Bacillati; phylum Cyanobacteriota; class Cyanophyceae; order Chroococcidiopsidales; family Chroococcidiopsidaceae; genus Chroogloeocystis; species Chroogloeocystis siderophila. The sequence goes on from NZ_MRCC01000009.1 coordinate 127,550, forward strand.
GGTACTGAATCTAGACAATTACCTGCAACAAGTCGAGCGCGATCGCCAATTTGGGCGGATTCAATTGCTGGAGTCGCCGCTGCGATCGCCGAGGGAAAATCAAAAAGTACCCCTTGCAGTGTGGGGTTTGCTTGCAAAAGTGCAACAATTGTGCTAGCACTTGCATAAATTCCGATGTCAACAACCTTGGTCATTGACGAAAAGTCATAATTTGCGAGGAGTGACTGCGCTGCACGCTGCGAAATACTCGCCTTAGACTCGCTAGAAACTCGCGCAACTTCAGGGTCTTGGTAATATTCAAATAATCCCTGCCCGTAGAGATGCTCAAACGCGGGTTTTCCAGTTTTAACACTGTAGTACAAATTTTCCCAAACATTCCAGTGCCAATCTTGTCCAAAAAACTTGACCGCAGCGCGGACAGAATCAGGTGTATCACTTTGCAGGAACTCAGCGAGGGGCGTTAAGCTAAAATAACGCTCGTACTCAGAAAAAATGCCTACACTGGCGAGCGATCGCATGAGTCGATACAATGACGGTGCATGAGTGTCAGTTGCTTGCGCTAACTCATCAATGCTTTTTGAACCATCGGCTAACAAGTCTGCAATTCCCAATTCAGCAGCAGCGTAGATTAATCGCGCTACCCGCAAACCCCCTAGCATTTGCATCATTGCCACTTGTGGAGGTAGATCTGGTGGCATACTGGTATTTGGTTTAGTCGTTGTCATTGTTTTATTTCCTAACTAACAGCCAACGCCTTCAATAACTTTCCAAGGAGAGGCTGTAGCAAAAACTTTTGTGAGTTTGAAACCTGCGGCGTCAAAAAGTGTGCGATACTCTGCTTCGGTGCGTTCGCGACCACCAGAGGTCGTGAGCATTTCTAGGTCAAGAAGTTTGCCGAAATAAGGCGTATTTCCTGGGGGAATAACGGCTTCAACTAGCAATAGCTTGCTGTGTTCTGCCATCGCACGGCGACAGTTTTTGAGAATTGCGATCGCTTGGGGTTCGTCCCAGTCGTGGATCACGGTTTTAAGGAGGTAAGCATCACCGCCAGATGGTACAGATTGGAAAAAGTCACCAGCAACTAATTCACAACGATCTGCTAGTCCATTGACTTCGATGAACTCTTGCGCACCTGTAATCACGGATGGTTGATCGAATAAAACGCCTTTGATTGCAGGATAGGCTTTGAGAATTGTTGACAAATGACTGCCATAACCACCGCCAATATCAACTAATGTAGAGATACCTGAAAAATCGTAACCTGTGGCGATCGCGCTGTTGTTCATTGAGGCTAAATTGGTCATTGCCTCATCGAAGTTATTGCCTGCTTGCGGATTCTGAACAAAATACTCAAAGATATTCGGTTTGCCAAAGGTATATTCAACGGCTGTTTTACCTGTCTTGACACTCTCAATTAAGTTTCCCCACAAGTCCCAGTGCCACTTTTCACCAGACATAATCGCCCATGCACGTACTGAGTCGGGAGTATCAGTTTGTAATGTTGCGGCTAGTGGTGTTAAGCTGAAGCGCCCATCTTCGTTTTCAGCAAATATGCCGAAACTTGCGAGCGATCGCAACAGTCGATAAAGTGACTGTTCGTGCATTCCAGTTAGCTGTGCTAGTTCTTTGCTGCTTTTGGCTTGATTTCTCAGTAAATCAGCAATTCCCAGCTTTGCTGCGACATAGATTGCCTGTGACACTTGGTAAGCGTTGATCATTTCTACCATTGCCACTTGCGGTGGCATTATTTTGGCTCTGAAATTCTGCAATGAACTGGTGATGTTCATCATTGCTTGAATCAGGGCTACAGGAGGCTTTTTTGGTTTTGTTTTGAGATTAGCTTGAGACATCGCATTGCGCTTTACTAATAATGTGGAAGTTTGCTCCCTAAATTTTCCATAAATGAAATAGGGACTTTCATTTCAACTTTAAGATTGCCTAGCACTAAGACTTTTTGATGTAGCAAATTTCGTAAAGCGTGGGATCTGATTGCGCGATTTTGCCGATTGCAGGCATATGTGCTACGGCTTCGGGATTATTGAAAATGCCGCGAAAGTCTTCAACGCTGCGCCATTGCGCGTAGTTTGTGACTCGTTTACCGTCTAAGCTTTTGTGGATGTTGGCTGAGATGAAACCAGGAAGTTTACACATGACTTCCTCTGTCGCTTTGATTAATAAGTCGACGAGTAGTTGCTGGTTTTCTGGTTCGACGATGAAGACGTTGATCAGGGTGACAAGATCGGCGTCTTGGGAAATTGTTGTTTGTTTTTCGTTGTTGATGAGTGTAGTCATGTTAATTTTTTTGGTAGTTTTTAGATTGTGGTGAAGAGTGAACGGACCACTCCAGACAAGGCTATGCTGGTATAGACTCGATGATGCTCATTGGGGAGCGTGAAGAGATAATGTTGGTGAGTTGAAAACCAGCGGCAGCGAGAAGTTGTTGATATTGTTCTTGGGTGCGTTCGACCGCGCCTGCACTCATTATGAGTGCTTCTACGTCTAAAATTTTGCCTAGGGATGGCTCGTTGCCTGGAGGAATGACCATCTCGATGAGTAGTAATTTGCCATGCGCGGCGATCGCTTGGCGGCAGTTTTTAAGAATTGTGATCGCGCGATCATCGTCGTAGTCGTGAATGAGGTTTTTGATGATATAGATATCACCATTGGGGGGGAATGATTCAAAGATATCTCCGGTGACAAGTTCGCAGCGATCGCTTAATCCTGTGACTTCAATGAGTCTCTTTACTTGTTCGATGCGTGTTGAAGTGTCGAAGTAAACTCCTTGTTGTGCTGAGTTGTTTTTCAATATCGAAGCAATGAGTTTGCCATCTCCTTGCCCTCCTGTGCCAATATCAATGACGCGATAAAATGATGTGAAGTCATAATTAGCTAAAATTGCGACATCGGTCATTGCTAACGCGCTGACCATCGCTCCATCAAAGTTTTTGGCAACTTCAGGATTTTGCTGGTAGTATTCTTGAAACTCCATCCCGAAAATCTGGTCAAACGCAGGTTCGCCGGTTTTAATACTGTGTAGGATACCTCCCCACATCCGCCAGTGCCACATTTCACCAACGACGATCGCGTAGTCTCGTAATGAATTAGAAACGTTAGTTTGCAGTAATGTGCCTCTGGGAGTCAGGTGAAATAAACCATTTTCGTCTTCGGTAAAGATATCAAAACTAACAAGTACTCTTAACAATCGATATAGTGACTGTTCGTGAGTTGCGGTTGTTTGGGCTAGGGCTGTAACACTTTGCGGTTGTGTTAATAAGTCTGCAATACCTAGCTTCGCCGCCACAGAAATCGACTGCGCAAGTCGATAAGCATTCATCATTTGCAGAATTTTGACCTGTGGTGGTACGCCTTGAGCAACTGGCGGACGAGGTATTGTCACATCTGAAGTTTTGTGTTGCGATGAAACCATGCTTTAGCCTTGCCTTATTGATGAGCGGCGATAAATAATTGTTCTTTGCTAGAGCCAAGCTGAAATACTGCCTCAATTCCTGCCATTAGCTCGATCATCTCGTTTAATGCGGTTATAATCCGTTGATATTGTCGAATATCTTTCTGGCTGAGATAACAACCTTCACGATCTTTGATCCATTTTTGACAAATTTGATAGTTGCCAACACTGTAGTTCCAAACTTGTGGAGGTACGTTTTTGAAATATTGTTTTTGATTAATCCAAACTCGTCCTTTGTCGTCACTTTGCTGTGGCTGGGCATAGCGCACTGCTTCAACAACGTTACTACCTATAACAGGGTAATCAGCAAGGATTGGTGTTAGCTGTTCGTCGTTTCGTTTTTGTGAATATATACGCAAAATTCCCCGAATTTGAACATCTGCTACTAATCTTCCTTGGCGCTGTGAATGAACTTCATGCCAAGCTGATTTTCGTAGTGTGGGATAAAGCTTACTATCTTGTTTGTTAGGTAAGTGACGATGCCGAGGATGTTCTATTAAGACTGTATTCATGACTTTTAAATTTGTAAAGATTACAGAGTATTGAGAAAAAGTAAAATAGCTGCTTGCAAATAATGCTAAATAAGAAGTTATTCTTAAGTGGTTGATATTTACGAAATCCGCGAGTATTTTTATTCCTGGTTTAAATAGTGAAATGATTTTAAATTTGCTATTGAGATGTTTCTCAAAAAAAAACTGTATTAAATGCTGCGAAATTAGGATTTTCTAAGGTTTGAAGTGAAAATGTGGATAAACGCCTTTAACAGGTAAGTAAAAGGGTAAAAATAAACGTAATGTAAGGGCTGGTAATTTGTAACTGGTCATTGGCAAGAGTCTCTATTACCCATTAACCATTACCTGTTACCTGACAAACGTTATGTGTGATATTTAATTATGTCCGCCTACTTAGTAGCTTTTCAAATCTTTGTAGATAGTTTCTCACATAAATACAAAGAACAAGTTTTTAAAAAGGGTAATTAGTGTATATGTTATGTGTAACTTCTTGGTAGTTGTAGCGGTGAGTATAATTGCGGATCGCACTTTTTTAGATGAATGAACGTTTAGCTGAAGAAGGAGACTTTTGTCTTTATGAATCAAAATGAATTAATTGTTGCGTATTTTGTGTGAAGCGATGATCGTCACTTAAGCGACCATCTTCCATATGAATAATGCGCTCTGCAACGTCTAAAATACGATTATCGTGTGTCACCATGACAATTGTGCAGCTTTGTTCTTGAGCAAGATGCTGCATCAATTCAACAACAGCACGACCAGATTTGCTATCTAAAGATGCTGTTGGTTCGTCAGCTAAGACAAGTTTAGGTTGATTAACTAAAGCCCTAGCGATCGCAACGCGCTGTTTTTGTCCGCCAGAGAGATTTTCGGGGTAGTAATTGAGGCGATCGCCTAAACCAACGGCTTGGAGAATTGTTTGCGATTGCGATCGCGCAGCTTGCAGCGAAATGTTATTGTTGACTTGCGCTGCCATTTGCACATTTTGCTGTGCTGTGAGAAATCCTAGTAGGTTGTGTGATTGAAAAATATAACCGATTTGACGTCGCAGTTTGGTTAGCTTTTGTTGACTAGCACCAGCTAATTCTTGACCGAGAAGCTGAATACTTCCAGATTGTACAGAACGCAAACCACCAATCAAACTTAGTAAAGTTGTTTTTCCCGATCCTGATTGTCCTGTAATAATAACAAACTCTCCTGCACCTATTTCTAAATTAATATTGAGTAAAGTTTGCTTTTGCAAAACGCCTTTACCGTAGTAGTGATTGAGAGATTGGATTTTAAGTGCTGGGTGTTGCATAGATTACTGATTAACTAAAAATATCTGCTGGATCAGCCGCCCGCAGTTTACGGATAGCGATCGCACCTGATACGCAGCACATCACAACTGTCAAGAGTAGGACTAACAAAGCGCGGCTGATTGTCATTGCAATTGGTAAGAGCGTTTCTTTTTGCACTATATTATACTGAAATAGCGCAAAGGCAAATCCAGGCAGATAACCTAAAGCAGCTAAGATTAAAGCTTGTTGAAAAACAACAATTAATAAGTAAAGTTGAGTATATCCTATTGCTTTGAGTGTTGCGTATTCTGGCAAATGATCGGCAATTTCACTGTACAATATTTGATAAACAATCACAGTCCCGACGACAAATGCCATGATTGTTCCTAAAGTAAAGATAAAACCGATTGCTGTACTACTTGCCCAATAATATTTTTCAAAATCAATAAATTCTTGCTTAGAGAGAAGTCTGATATCTTTTTGCGTTATAGAATTCCGCAGCTTTTCAAGAACAGCTTCGGTATTTGCTCCTGGTTTGAGCTTTACTAAGCCTAAATCAATAAGTCCAAGTTTGCGTCCGTCTTGATTAAATAGCCGGAAAAAATTCAAATCGCTTGTGATTAAATTACCATCAGCACCGAATGACGTTCCTAACTGAAATAATCCACCGATTCTGATGGTGCGTCCTCCTACTTCTGTTGCGATCGCCTTTCCTTGTAAAAAGTCAGCAGCAACTGTACCAAATTCCTGGCGCGAACCTTGGTCGAACAAAAACACATCTGGTTGCTTAATTTTATCGAGGTTTTGTTGGACTCCTGGTAAGTTGACGATAGAAGAATCGGGGTCAAATCCAATGACTTGAATACTACGCAGCTTGCGTGTTTGAGGGTTTCTCCATGAAGTAAAACCTATATAAATAGGATGAACGGATTCCACTTCCTCAAGTGCTAAAACTTGGTATAAACGCCGCTGCGAAAAAGTTTTCAGAGAAAGTAATGCATCCGATTGAGGATTGATGACAACAATTTCGCCATTCAAGCTTTGGTGAAACTGAACATTACCATCAAACAATGCTTCTCGAAAACCTAATTGCATAAACATTAAAATATTGGCAAAAGCAATTCCAGCTAATGCCACAATTAGCCGTGTTTTTTCACGCGTGAGTTGTAACCATGCCAAAGGAATTTTACGAATCATTTTCTTGGCATTAATTTAGTATGGTTTATCAAAGTTAAACACTAATTTCTACAACCACTTTGGCATAAGTGAAACCAGAAACTAACTCGCTAGCTGCTGCGGGTAAACTAATTCTGACTTCAACGACTCTCGCATCAACATCCGCAGCGGGATCGCTATCTAAAACATTTTGTTTACCGATTTGTCTACCAACTTGTGTCACAGTTCCTTGAATTTTTTCAGAAAAAGCTCGGTTTTCGCTAGTGATACTCGCGGTTTGACCAGTACGCACTTTGCTAACATCTTCTTCAAGAACTTCTGCAACGACAACCATTTGATTGGTACGCGCGAGTTCCGCTATTCCGTTCGAGCTAATTGTTTCTCCAGAACGCGTGTGAATTTTAATGATTTCCCCATCAATGGGAGCTTTAATGTAGCTTAATGCTAAATCGGCTTGAGTTAATTTAACAGCCGCTAGCATCCGATTTACTTGAGCTTGGGCTTCGCGCACGTCGGTTGGGCGGATTTCGGTAATGCGGTTGAGATTGGCTCGCGCTTCCTCAATTTGGCGTTGTAGAGTTGCGATTGTTTCGTTACGAGTTGCTTGGCTTTCATTAAGTTGTTGTTGTGCGATTTCTGCATTCAAGCGTTTTGTTTCCAGTTCTTGAACAGAGATAGCACCCTCTTGATACAACCGTTGATAACGTTCGTAGTCACTTTGAGTGTTACGCTGCGCTGCTACTTGACGCGCAACGGTTGCTTGGAGCGTCTCTTGTTGTCCTGTAAGTTCGGCTTCCAGACGGGCGATCGCGGCTTTTTGCGCTTCGATTTCTCCGGTTTGCGCTCCTGCTTGGATTTTTGCGAGTGCAGCACGTGCAACTTGTACATCGGCTTGAGCGCTTTCTAGCGCGGCTTGTAAACGAGTATGCGTATCTAAAATCGCAACGGTTTCACCTGCTTTCACCCAATCGCCTTCTTTTACCAAGATTTGCTCAACTCTCGCGCCTTGTGCTGAACTTGGGGGAGATAATGCTACGACTTCTCCTTGTGGTTCTAAGCGTCCTAAAGCAACAACATTGCGAGTCACTGGCGTTGGGTTGGTGACTACTGTAGGCGTTGGCTGATTTGTTTGGTGAGATCGAATGAAAGCAACAGTACCAACAACAACAGTCGTAGCAAGGATAAACGGAATGCGCCACTTATTTGGCTTGAAGCGTGACTGTTTTGACCCTGGCTTCTCTGTAACAATTGACATAGTAGCTGGTTTGTAGATCTGAATGTTACTGCTGTGGTGTAAAGTCGTAGTTTATGTTTGACACCACAGTTTGGTATGACGCTAACTGAGGAGAAGTAGGTCCTAAATCCACGCCATGTGTGGGAAACTTCAAATGTAGGGCGCTCTCAAATGGGAAGTTTATTCTTTTTTAGATGTCCTTTGAGAGTTGATTTTATGTTTGGCACCTATGCTAAGAGTTGCAAACTCTTAAGCTGCTCGTTGCAATGATTCCGATAACTGAGATGTAAGAATTTATCAACCTGCCAAAAATGTTCCTATTTGATTTACTATGACACGTTGTACCTTTAATCTAGTTGCGATAAAGGTGTAAAAGTGTGGAACTTGTGTTTCTTTTATGTTCACAAGATAAGATGCGCGCAAGTTTGGGGTTTTCTATTTCTGCGATTAGCGGCGAGGATATTAATTACTGAGTAGGTGCAACTAAATCAGAATCAATGCTTGGCTTGACTGGATGTCTTTGGATGTAAGCGAATAAAGCTGATGTCAGTACGAGGACAACAGAGACAAACACGACTACTTCAATCATGATGTTGAAACGCATAATTCTTAGTGGTTACCTCCATCAAACAAGATTGAAGTGTTCTATATGGATGTATTTGGCGGGAACTTCTAACTCGTGTAAGGCTTTTTCGACTTCAGCTAAAAAGCGGGGCGAACCACAAAGAAAATAGCGCCAGCCTTCGCGATCGCGCGGAATATGTCGTGCTAGTAGATCCTGATTGATATAGCCTGATTCCCCTACCCAATTTTCAGGAGGCTTTTTGATTACATGAGTTACACTCAAGCTCTCTAATTGCTTGTTGAGATATTCTAATTCTTCGCGGAAAGCCACATTTTCCCAGGAAGCATTGGCGTAAATTAAGTGAATTGGTCGGCGATCGCCGCGTTGAGCAAAGGTAACGAGAATGCTAAACATTGGTGTAACACCTACACCGTTGGCGATGAGAACTAAGCCACTGAAGCTGAAATGATCTGGAGTAAAAGCACCGTGGGGACCATCAAGAAAAGCTTTTGTCCCTGGTTGAATGTGTTTGATTTTGTTTGTAAAATCACCAACAGCTTTGATTGTGAGTGCGACTTGATCGGTGCGATCGCCGTTAGAAGAAAACGAAAACGGATGCTGTTGAATGTGATAAGGAGAGCGATCAAGCGTTAACCAAGCAAATTGTCCTGGAGAAAAACGAATACCTTCATGTCCCTGCGGACGCAGTACGAGTGTCCAAGCGTTACCTCGTTGTGGAACCACAGTTTCTACCCGATAGGGTTTTTGCATCATCAACCACGGCTTGAGCAAACGGACATAAATCAATGAACCAAACGCCACAAGCGCTAATAGCGTCCACAGTAAAGCTTTCCAAGGAAGGACAAGATAGTAGTTCACGCCAAAAGCGTGAGCTAGCCCTAGCCCTACCGCAGTTACAGCAAAAATTCCGTGACTCACCCGCCACACTTCATAGTTGAGCTTGAGTTTCTGTCGCCATACCGAAGTGACAACAAGTAGTATTAAAGCGATCGTCGAAATAATAGCGAATTTTGCTCGCCAAGGAGTCGCAAAAAAGTTGAGCGCTTGTAGGTATTGACGATCGTGAAAAAATAAAATGATCGGATGAGCAAGGATTAAAGCAAATGCGACTTGGGTGATATAGCGATGGTATTGCAGAACAATATCAATACCGTAAGGAGCCGCGATCGCATCAAAACGCGCTGTCAGTGCAAATTGCAGCATCATCATTGCCAAGCCTACATATCCAAAAGCCGCAGAAAACTCAATCCAAAAGCCCCTCCCGCTTGGCGCTGGCTGAATCAACAGAATCAACAACGGAGAAAGGGTTAACAAAAGATGTAAAGCTATCCAAAATATTCCTACAACCCAGATTTTCTTTTGAAACATCTTTCTCTTTCCACTTATTTTGAGGGTGGTGCGATCAAGTTGTTGTTAGACATTTCAACCAAAATCGTAGTGATTAAAATCATCTAACAATTGGGTTAGGCATTTTTTGAGATTTAGAAAAACATATTGTCTTTCTAGCCGAACGCTTAATTTTTAAACTTAGATGTTCCGTTCAATCCTCTGAGTTTTTCTCTTATCTATCTCATTTGATTCAGGTAGATACTCCAGTTTGGAGAGTATTTCTTAATGCCAAATAGCTGTAATAACTTTTTGAACTTGAAAAATGTCTTCCAAGTGCATGGGCTAAGACTTGTTTTGTCAAGTATTTATTGCTAATTTAACTCTTTCATCGAGGTCAATTCTTGACGCTGTTTTTTGTTTCAGCGCCTTCGTTTAATAACCCTATCTATTTCGCCTACGCCAGCATAAACCTAATATAGCAAACATACTTAAAGCCAATACTGAAACACCCCCAACATTAGCATTAGAGACAGGATCGGCGCGAAAAACTGCGGTTTGACCATTTTCTAGAAGGGCTTCAAACGTAACTTGACCAGTATTATTTAATCCGCGTCCATCAATCACCAGATCCACGACTTTAGAATTAGCAAGAGGATCGCCAACAGCAATAACTTTGTTGGTTACAGGGTTTTTCCCTGTATAAATGCCACTACCACCTCCTGCATGAAGATAAGCTAAAAAGGCAATCTGACCTTGATCGTTAAGTGCAGGAATTGATTGAAAAAAGCTAAAAGGACCACTATCGTCAATATACGTTTCTATTTCTTGATCTCGTCTCTTTTTAAAGATACCGTGCTTACCATTATTTAACTGAGCTAAGAAGGCAACCGTGCCATTATTATTGATAACTGGTGAACTGAAAGATCTAAATCTACCAGTACTGTCAGCAACTTTAACAGTTCCTTTACCTCTACCAAGAAAGATTCCAGTTGCTCCTGTATCTAAAGTAGCGTGAAACGCAACCGTGCCAGCGTCATTAATAGATGGTACACTAAAAGCACTAGCAGGACCATCAGTTCCTACGGTTCTAAAGCCAACGTTAAAGTTACTAAAGCGATCGCGGCTAGAAGCAATCTTTGTTGTTTTACCATTTTGATTAACAAAAATTCCTGCTTCTGTTGTATCTAAAAGCGCATTAAAAACTATTGCGCCTTGATTGTTTAACTTGGCATGGCTAAAGTAACCAAATTCACGATTACTATCAACAATAGTAGTAATTTTTCCATTTTTCTCAGTAAAAACACCTGTATAAGATTGAGCGTAATCTGGACTATAAAAAACGCCAATAAATGACTTGGTGTTGTTGTTATTGATAGTAGAACTGAAGAAAATGTGATTAATAGGGCTACCATCAACAACTTTTGTATTTCCGCCTCCTGAACCTGTGAAGATTCCGCTTGGTGGAAGATTTTGATCGACAAAACCTTCAAAAATTACGGTTCCTTTATCATTGATAGCAGAACCTCTAAATACGCTATGGGAAGTACTAATTTGACTGATTTGGGTAAACTTGTACCGAGACATTGTATTGCTTGTGTAGTTAAAAGTTTAAAAGCGTTACGCTGCGAATGAAATCGGAGTTACTTGAAACGAATGTGACAGAAGTACAATTTAAGCAGTTGCGATCGCAATGTTTACAAATTAGCTGCGTAAAGATGAATCGTGACTGAGTAGCTGCACCCAAAAGCTACTTGGCTAGCTTCTCAAATTTTTCCACAGATTCACGACAAGTGCATTCAAATAACTGAGTAGATGTGTAGATTTTACGTGTGATATGCGTGTAACTTTAATGGCGAATTGGTTTTAATCCAAGTGCTTGCATGATTTCTGCATCATACACATCTAACTCAAACCATTGTCCCCAGCCAATTCCCAACGATTCTAAAACTTGTCGCACATCTTTGAGGTAGCGTAGTAGCGAACCACGCGGAACTGTCCAAGGAATTGCACCAAATTCATTGCATAAAACTGCGACGTTGTGAGTTCTTGCCCAATTGGCAACTGGAAATAGAAGCGTTATCAGTTTATCTCGATTCCATTGTTGTTGAGCGTAATGCTCCACTGCTTTTTTCGCCTCAGTGTCTTGAATTGCATGGAGTAGAGGAGTCACTGTAGTAAGATTTGCAGGATAGGGGATATTTTTCATAAATTGTGTAGCACGCCATCCCCAGGAAGCACCTTGGTGGGTAAAAACAAATGGTTCGTAGAAGTGGAAGTTATAGACTACATTTTTATCTGCAACAATGCGAGTCAGAGGAAGTGATCGCGCGTTGTTCCAATCGTTTGCAGTCGCACTCACATTGGAACTGGCAATAATTGTGTGGTGGGGTGCGCCTGTGCGCATAGCTTTAATTAACTCAACTTGTACCCGATCCCAAGCTTGAGGTGTTTCTGCATTCGGTTCGTTCATCACTTCCAAAAACACCTTTTCGGGATCGGTATTGCGCAGATGAGTTGCAAAAGCTTTAAAGAATGCAACAAACTTAGCAAGTACAGCAGAATCAGAATACAGCGATTTGGGATGATTAAATGGCGATAAGATGATTCCTAACCCTACTTGAGCGTGGAGACGCACAATCGCATCGAGAGTCACTAGCGAATCAGTCTTTAAAACACCAGGATTCTTGTTATCGAAAAATGTTGATAAAACAACAGGTAGGCGCGTGTAAGTTAGTCCTAAGCGCTTGTACTGCTGCAATGTTGCTAATGTATAGTATCCATCAGCGAGGTTGTGTCGTTGCCAGTGTCCGAGGTTAAAACCTTTAGATAAAGTCTGTAATCGGCTTGGTTGAACTGCGGTAGGTGATGCAGCATGGAGGCGATCGCGCGCAATCCCTGTTAGCCCAGAAGCCATTGCGAGTAGACCAAACCGGATAAAATGAGAGCGAGAGCAAGAACGAGTATATTGCATAAAATTTATTTATATAGATGGTCTCGCGTGTCGAATGCGGTATTTTTGCACAGTTCCGATCATGCGTTGCGCAATAGTTTCAATCTGGTGATAAAAAGATTGCGGTAGAAACCACAACAAATACGCAGCAACTAAAGTCATCAGCGTACGACGAGGTTCTTTCCAAATACTCCAATGAGTAACCAAAGCTTGATGCATCAAATTTACCGCGACTGTTCCCGAGTGCATCCGAATCGCACTTCGCGCCAGCGATTTGAGTTGATAAGCCTTCGCGGGGCGATCGCACTGTGCAACGAGTTCAGGGGCATAAGTACGAGTTTTTGCGAGAACCTTTTCTAATGACTCAAACTGCTTAAATAAATTTTGCGAAGCCCCTTGAGGATGCACGCGATATAATGTGAGCGCTTCAGGAATTCCCTCGATTTGCCAAGACGTTTGAATCGCAATGCGCAGCCAATATTCTAAATCCTCAGCATGATGCAATTGCTCGTCAAAATAACAACCCTGCATTGCACTATCTTCTATCACTTCTCGCCGCATGACAGCTGCCGAACCATTCCCAACGACACTATCGATTAAAAGATACGACGGTGTAATATTTTTGAGTTTGGGCATCATAAATGTACCGAGGAAATTGCCCGATTCATCAATAAAAGCCGAGCGACAAAAGCTCACACCCACACTGGGGGATGATTCCAGATGCGCCAGATGTTTTTCTAGCTTTTGTGGTAGCCACACGTCATCGCCATCTAAAAACGCGATAATCTCACCTTGCGCATGACGAATTCCAGTGTTGCGTGCTGCGGATACGCCACGATTTGCTTGGTGAATAATCTGAATTCTCGGATCGTTAAACTGCTGACAAATCGCCACACTCGCATCCGGTGAACCATCATCGACTATTAACAATTCCCAGTTTTGATATGTTTGTGCTACCACCGATGCTACTGCTGTAGCGATATACTTCTCGACTTTGTACACCGGTACGATCACTGTTACTTTTTTCATCTTCAAATACTATGCCAATTGTCTAGATTGCTCTTGATGAATGCGACGCTTTTGACTGTTTGCTGTCATTCTTAAAGCAATAGCTTCGATTTTTTTGTGGATTGAGTCAGGGAGAAACCACAGCGAGTAAGCTGCTGCTAAGGTTAAAAGTGTCCGACGTGGTTCTTCAAATAAGATTCGCCAATGAGTCGCGATCGCTTGATGCACAAGTCGTACAGCTTTTGATGTAGCTTGTACGCGGATTGCTCTACGAGCTAAAAACCTCAACTGATAAGCCTTCGCAGGACGCTCCCACTGTGCAATAAATTCTGGGGCGTAGCTTCGCGTCTTTGCTAGTACCTTTTCTAACGACTTTAGTTGTTCCAATTCATTGGTAGAAGCTCCTGTTGAATTGACGCGATATAATGTGAGCGCTTCGGGAATTCCTTCAATTTGCCAAGACGTTTGAAGTGCAATGCGCAGCCAACATTCAATATCCTCAATATGATGCAGTTGCTCGTCAAAATAACAGTCATGTTGAGCATCTGAATATTTAATCGCTTCTAAAACTTCACGCCGAATTACCGGAGCCGAGCCGTTACCGATGGGATTGCGATAAAGTATGTACGATGGTGCGATCGCTTTTAGCTGCGATAACTGATAAATTCCTAATAATCCTCCCGATTCATCAATAAAAGCCGAGCGACAAAAGCTCACACCCACACTGGGGGATGATTCCAGATGCGCCAGATGTTTTTCTAGCTTTTGTGGCAGCCACACGTCATCGCCATCTAAAAACGCGATAATCTCACCTTGCGCATGACGAATTCCAGTGTTGCGTGCTGCGGATACGCCACGATTTGCTTGGTGAATAATCTGAATTCTCGGATCGTTAAACTGCTGACAAATCGCCACACTCGCATCCGGTGAACCATCATCGACTATTAACAATTCCCAGTTTTGATATGTTTGTGCTACCACCGATGCTACTGCTGTAGCGATATACTTCTCGACTTTGTACACCGGTACGATCACTGTTACTTTTTTCATTTTGAGATGTATTTTTTAGAAATATATAAATTCTTCTTTGGGTAATGTTTCAGGATTAATAAAAATGCTGCAAATAGCCCCCATAATTCTCATGTTTGAGGAAATTACAACGCTAAAATCTTCTAGGGTGGGGGAAATAGAAACTGCTATTATTCTTCTAGTAAATATCAAACTAGATTCTCCCAATTTCAAAAAATTATATGATCGAAAACCAAAAAGTATGTCTTATTTAGGTCTATATTATGGTGTATTTATGTGTAAGAATTGTCTCTATTTAGGAATTTAGATAAAGTAGAAGTGTTTGCATTAATATAGAGTTCTATTAGGTATTCAGATATCTGAAAGTTTGGTATATATTCTATATGCATATAGAATTATTTCGCTTCAGGCAACGCAGAATTTTTATGATGATTGGAGTTGGAATTGAAGCTGACAATTTTATTTAACGGTCAATTTTGGGAAGGCGTAGTTGAAATAAACTACGAAGGTTGTTTTAAAGCCGGAAGACATATATTTGGTTCAGAACCTAAAGATCCTGAAGTTTTGAACTTTGTAATCCATTCCGCACTGAGAATTTTAGAAAATACCACTTCTTCAATAGAATTAAATGTATGTGAAGAAAAGAAAGTTAATCCTAAGCGTCTTGCAAGAGAAGTTGCCAAAGAGTCTGTCAGAGGCGTGTCTACAATGGCACAGGAGGTAATTCAACGCGAGTTAGAAACTCGAAAAAAGGAAAAGAAAGTGGTTTCTAAAGCTCAGAAAGAAGCCGAAAAAGAGCAAAAACGTTTACTTGCGCAGCAAAAAGCAAAAGCAAGACATCGTGGTAAAGGTTAAGCAATCTACCTTAATAAGATAATAAGATCATTCCTGCTACTTGAGGATTAAAATGACTAAGAAAGATAGTAGGGCAAGAATGACTTAGAAAATATTTTTGACAAAATTCAGGTGTTGTATTATTGTCTGTATATTTTGCTCTTTGTAAATTATCTATTTGCAGATTTACTTGATACAAATTAGTTCCAATTAACACTGATTTCTGTAAGTTGACTTCTGCCAATTCAGCGTTTTGTAGATTAGCTCCTATCAAATTAGCATTTTGTAAGTTAGCTTATTCCAAAATATATTCTTGGAGATTGGCTTTTAATAAAGTAGCATTTTATAAGTTAGCTCTTGCCAGAATAGCTTCCTGTAAATTGGCGTTAATTAAAATTGCATTAGAAAGTTAAATATTAACCAAACAAGCTTTCTGGGACGCTAAACCTGCTAAACTTTGTTGTTCCCACTCTAGCCAAAACCAAGGAATTCTTCTAGGTGTACTATTTAAAAACTCAAGGGCTTGGCTCCGCCTACCACTTCCAGGTTGATCGTATGCTGCGGTAATTACTTGCCATACTTGATAAATTTCTGTATTGCGCTGTTGGTGTTCGTTAAAAATAACGAAAATTGCAGTAGAAAGAATTGATAAATTACTAACGAGTTGAATAATTTCTAACCGTCTCTCCAATGAGGCAAATGTTGCTAAAATCTTAGCTTGCTTCATTGGTAAAATATGATTCCTGCAACGCTTGCGATGTTCTCGTTCTACTTGAGATACTTGCTTAATTAGGTTTTTCATGAGAATCTAGCAGCCTAAATAATCAATCTCCTGCATAAATTTCAGATTTGCACCTGAAATCGGGAGTATGTTTCGCAAGCTAAATTAATAATGCATCGATTAATCGTCTCCACGCTACGAGATCGCCATTTTTAAATGTAAGAAGATCAGTCAAATCATCAAAATCTCGATGAATTCCATCCTTATACTTTTTAACTTTATCTTCGAAAGAATTTACTTTTACATTATCTGTCTTACCCTGAAGCAAAAAATTGCAATAATAGTCAAATAAATCTATCAGTATTTGGAAGGGAAGGACTAAGTCTTCATAGTTTAGGTTTTGACAATACTCGTTGTATTCCTCTAGCATTCCTCGAATGATCAGATATTCTAAATAGTTGAGTTTGACAAAAGGATTGTTAGGAAATTTCTGTAATGCATCTTGCATAAGCTGCATCGACCGAGTAGGTTCATTTTGCTTTAATAAGAAAACTGCGTACCGTTTCACTGCCCAAGTGTAAGCAGGATTTTTAGTCAAAACCTCATTGTAAACTTGTTCTGCTACTTCTATACGGTTGTACTTTTCTAAGAAATAAGCATAATGCGAGAGTGTCCACAAGTCCTCACCATAACCATTCTGTAAAGCTTTTTGATACCACTCATAAGCGCGATCCATCAGAAAGTTTCGCTCTAAAACGTAAGCGTAGTAGTTGGCTCCTTCACTTCGATTTGTGGTAAATGCTTGTTCAAGATGATGCAGCGAGGTTGCGTAGTCGTAAGTTTTACCATAGCATTGACCAATTCCGTAATGAAAGTCTGCTGTTTGTTGGTGCTTCAGCAAGTGTTGATAGAGTTTGGTTGCTACTTTGTAGACATCTTCTGTACGTAAAAAATCTGCAACTTCAGCAATTGATGCGATCGCATATTCTTGATATTGGTTAAGAATCTTTTCATACTCATGATTTCGAGCAAGATTCATCAACTCGTTTTCTATCATTATTTGTACCTATTCAATATTGTTTAACTTGCTTGAAAAGCAGTTTTGTGCCAAAGTGACAATGCTTTAATTTCGGTAAGTGGTAGTAACAAATTGTCTTGAATTTCTTGCCGCACTCGATTGCTGAGATAACAGCTATCGTTCAGACAATCTATCAATAATTGGTTGGCATCGTAGTATTGTTTAAGTATTTCCATCTGCTGACGGCTAAACTGCCAATCGTAACCAAAATCGCGGTAGGAAATAGAGATGACCTTTAATTGTTCTATCCAAGAATTACCGTTAGCTTCCCACCACAGGTCAAATTCACTCTCGTTAAGTGAGCCGAATACTTGTGATTTGAGTTGTTCCAATTCTTGCTCAAGCTTAGGATCGACAATACTAGCACGGTTGATTGCTCGTTCAAGAACACGCTTGAAAGTCAGGATGCGCTTGGGAGTATCTTTAATGACATGATTAAGCGCCAGTGTCCGATCAAGCGCCAGGTCAAGTGCAAGCTCGTCATTTATTTTACGAGTCATTGTCGGCTCAAGCGCACGCGATAAATCTAAAGTACTACTGAATAGATTAGAAGTTCGTGATACGTCAAGGTCAAAATAGAAAGCTCGTGCGAGTACCAACTTTTGTAAACACATACTACGAGCTTTTTGGCTAACCCAAGTGAGAAACGCTTGTAATTGATCATCTGTTGCTAGGAGTTGATCGACATGTTGCTTCATTAACAGCAGCAGATAGTCAGCATTTCGTAGCATACTAGCGCTAAACAAAAATACTTCTCGCCAGCGCTTCTGTGTGCTATGACTAACCAGTTGTCGTAACCCTCGCTCTAAAGCATCAGGATTGGGATTGTCAACAATTTTCTGCGCTGTGAAATACTCATGAAATGTCAAGTGTGAAAACGAATAAATTCCCCTAGCGCGTTCCACTAACAACCCATGTTGAGCTTCGATTGATTTGAGAATGACTTCGCTATCGAGTTGGAATGCTTGAGTTGCCGTGACGCTAGTCGGTAAGCTACGAATATAATCAGCAATGTACTGTTCTAACTCTTGCTGACGGAAGAAGTATTCACCTTGTTCAAACGTCTGAAAAGCGATTTGGCTAAGTAGATCTTCCTTGTGTTTCACTGACAAGTTTTTGTAGACTTGCTCGCGTTCAATGTTACGCTTAGCATCCCATTTTTTGAGCAGTAGATTAATTCCTTCTTTGTAGAACTGCGTGCGATTAGTAGGAAAACTCGATGTTTCTGCAAATACTAGACATGTTAGCGTTAGTAATAACGGATTAGTCGCGATTTCGCGGATTGTAGCGTTTTGTTGGAGCTTTTGTAGAAAATTTGTACTTTCCTCGTGCGAAGCAAACCAGTTGTAAGCAAAACTGGCGATTTGCTCTGCATCAAAGTCAGCAATTTCTACCTCAGTAAACTCTTCAAAGGTATATTCGCGGGTTGCAATTCGACAAGTCAAGACAAAATGGCAATGAAGAAACTTCGCTACAAAATTTCGGATTTCTTGAACAACGCGATAGCAATCTTTCTCCTGGACCTCGTCAAGTCCATCGAGTAAGACGAGCGCCCTACCATTAATTAATATTTGAGTTGTGATCGCGCTATCTATAATTCCACAGGTGGTAAACTGCTCGGCTATGTACTCAAGCAAGCTTGGCTGTTCGGGTGTTTCTGCAAAGTCTTTGAGCGCGATTAGGATGGGGACTCGATTGGCTTGTAGCTTTCCGTTGATGCATTGTAAAGCAATGTGCTTCAAAAAAGTCGTTTTACCTGCACCTGGTTTACCCAATATGACTAACTTGGTATGCTCTTGGAGTGCTTCTAAACCTGATATTGAGCTTTGAGTCACTTCCCCTAAGTTTGGACGCTCAAATTCCTCTGGAACGCAAACTTTGAGTAAATCGGCGAGTTCTAGTCGGCGTCGCCCCGTAATTTTTTTGAGTAGGTTAATTTTGGTATAAATGTTGTTTAATTCAACGGGCTGAGACATATCTAGTACTCGCATTAGCCCGTACCTTTGTTCAATTGCGGTACGTAGTTTGTTGCGTACCTCTTGTACTGCTATATCTATGTCACACCGGCTACTGAAGTTAGTTAACGCTATCTGAGCAAATTCAACTTCCTCTCTTAAGTCCGCAGTTTCTTCCTCCCAGGTTTCTAGTTCAGCAACATCTTGCCAAGGTAATTCCAACCTTTGACAGATTTTATGAAAGTTTTCTCGCCCTACTGGTTTGCCAGCAAAGAACTTTTGCACTGTCGAGCGCGAGACTTCTAACTCATCTGCCAAGTCAAGTTTGGTTGCAAACATCAACATAGCCCGATTGGCGCGGTTAAGTCCTTCCGGTGATGCTCTTAGCGATCGCCCTGCCTGTACTTTCATATTTACAATGAGTAAAACCCTACTGATGGTATTTAGAGTTAATTTAAAAAGTTGGAAAACTAGCCTGGAAGAACACTCAAATTAGCTAATTTTTCTTAATTATATACTTACAGACTTATTCAGTCTGTATTCGCCACAACAATCAATATTTTCTAGTCCTTATCTAGCTTGCCACTTTTACCAAAATATATCTGAGGTAAGCCCACCTAATTAACCAAGTTCTTTGTGACCTATAATTTCAATGACCCTGGTATTTTTTTACACTAGATATATGTCATTGCTTATCCCTTAAAACTGCTAATAGTAATAAATGACTAATTATTGTTTGCATCAGAGTAAAAATCAAAACTATAATAATCCTTCCTACTTTAGCGTTGTTTTTCTTCTTCCTTAAGAGAGATTAGAATGTAAATGGTACATATAACAGAAGAAACAGTTTATCAATATTAAAAAAAACTTAAGTTGTATTAAAAGCAACAAACTATTAGAAAAAACTTACCAAATTGATTATATACAAAAAAAACACATAAAATACACATCTTTAAACCCTGATAAGGCTTGATTAATTTATGAGATATGCAAAACTATAAAGCAACTTGTAAATGATGCGCCTTGCATCAAACTTGATAGAGGAAGCACTGGTGACTCTCCTTTGCCTAGTTCTAATGACAAATCGCTAGAGAGCCGATCGAATATTTGTTTTGGAGCTAGAGCTTTTATTGTTTATCAGTCAACTCTATGTTTTAGGATGCTTGTGAAAAATTGATTATATGTTTTCTAGTAATTCACATTTCTTTTTAGCATCATTAACTGAATTTCTGGTAGCTTTTACAATTAGTCAACAGGAGTAATCAACGTAATTTGCTTAAATTATCATTTGAGGAGATGATAATCAGCATTGCTTTTATTAATGACTGGAACGCGGAGTGATTTAAGTCATCAAAGTAATAGCCAAACTGAAAATAAATTAGGTATTGAACAGACGAATAACTATCGTGGCATATTGATATCTAAGCATTAAATTTAACCAATGATTGCTGTAAATAGGTTAAAAACATTGTTAAATGCTGGTTATTTTGTTGTGTCAGCTGAGTTAACACCACCGCGACATTACAAAATAAAGCCATTAATTAGCAAAGCAGAAAAAATTGCTGATTATGTAGATGTAGTGCATTTAAATGACAACGCGCTGTCACAAGCACGGTTATCTAATGTTGTAGCCGCACATTTAATTCAGCAAATAGGAATTGAACCTGTTGTGCAGCTTACACTACGTCATAAAAATCGAATTGCTTTGCAGAGTGACTTATTAGGGCTAGCGGCACTGGGAATTCGCAACGTGATGATTTTAGGAGGCTATCCCTGTTCAATTGGTAGCGATCCAGAAGCAAAGGAGGCAAATGATATATCTGCAATTGATGCGATCGCCGCAATCCACAACTTAACAACCTATGGAAAAATGTTTAATGGAGACGCGATCGCGCCCGCACCTGACTTTTATATCGGAACCATCGCCCTTCCCTATGCCACGCCGGATAAATTGGATGAGAGTATGGCGCTTTTGGAGGCAAAAATTGCTCGCGGCGCACGTTACATTCAACTACAAGCAACTTTCGATCTAACTGCAATGCAGCAATGGATGGCAGAAGTTGTGAAACGAGGGTTGCATCAGCGAGTTCATTTTATTGGAGCAGTCTTTCCTTTTAGTAGCTGGAAAGGACTTGAGTTTTTACAGAAAATGCCAGGCTTCTACATTCCTAATGAAGTTGTCGAGCGCATCCGCAGGGGTGATTGTAAGTCAGAAAGCCTAAAAATTACTTTAGAGCTAATTGAAGGTATGCAAGCAATCGAAGGCATTCGCGGCATTCATTTACGATTGATTGGTTCGAGTGATTGTTCTCAAATTGTCCAGTTAGCAGGGTTACGGCAATTCGCTTAGAAACAAACCACATTGGCGAAGCCTTCTTGAAGGCTAGAACACAGGGAATGTTTCTGCACAATTAAAGATTGCTATATCTACACGGTGAAAGTGACTATCGATATTTGTAGTTAATCTGATTGCCTCATATCTGCATTGTCATTCAGATCACAATTAGCTCGATGGAAGCTATATTAAACAGTTTTCTTACTAAAAATTAAAGAATGAAACGAGTAGTAATTACAGGTATTGGTGTTGTGGCTCCTTTAGGAATCGGTAAGGAGCAGTTTTGGAAAAATGCAATTCGCGGACAATCGTATTTACAAGCCGATCCAGAAATGGAGGCGATGGGGATTAAAAGTAAAGTGGTTTGTCGAGTTGCTGATTTCGATCTTTCCGATTACTGTTCGGGAGTGGAGTTTGACCACTTAGTTGAGCAAGATCGAGTTGTGCAATTTGGGGTTGTTTCTGGTACGGCGGCGATCGCGGATTCAGGTTTAGATTTGAGTCAAGAAGATCCTGAATCTTTAGGAATTATCTTTTCATCGGCGATCGGTGGTACGCCCACAATCCAAAAAATCTTTGAGCGGTGCAGCGAAAAAGGTAGCCAGCCGTTAAGACACGTCGCCACGGGTGAGAATTTCTACAACGCAGGAATGTTTAATTATCCTGCGGCATTACTCGCACGGAAATACGAATTTCAAGGACCGTGTACCTCGCTATCAACAGGTTGCACGGCGGGGTTAGATGCATTGGGCTTGAGTTTTGAACTAATTCGTTCTGGTGAATGCAAGGTAATGCTGGCTGGAGCATCAGAAGCGCCGCTCACAAGCTTGACATATGCAACACTTGATGTCATAGGATCGCTTTCAGTAGCAGATTGCGAACCAGAAAAGGCATCGCGTCCATTTGATGCCAAGCGTGGTGGATTCGTGATTAGCGAAGCTGCTGCGGTACTCGTACTAGAGGAACTCGAACACGCGTTGAATCGTAACGCGCATATTTATGCCGAAGTTGTGAGTTACTACAGCGTCAGTAATGCCTTTCACATGACGGATCTGCCCGATCATGGAGTTCCAATGGCAGCAGTGATGGAACGGACGCTCCATCTAGGTAATGTTGAACCAGAGGAACTTGATTATATCAATGCGCACGGTAGTTCCACACCGCAAAACGATTTATTTGAGACGAATGCTTATAAGCAAGTACTAGGCGATAAAGCATACCGCTTGCCAATTAGCTCAACCAAGTCGATGATTGGTCATTCGCTCTCTTCTGCAAGTTTAGTAGGAGTTGTAGCAACTTTGGGGGCAATTGAACTTTCGGTTATTCATCCGACTGCCAATTACGAGTTTCCCGATCCCAATTGTGACCTTGATTACGTACCTAATGAAGCGCGTTCCACAGAGGTCAACACCGCGCTGCTGACAGCGAGTGGTTTCGGTGGTATCCATTCGGCAGCAATTTTTAAAAAGTATCAGGAGTCGTTAGGTGAGTAAACACGATGTGGTAGTTACTGGTATTGGTATTATCAACCCTGCTGGTATTGGTAAAGATGAATTTTGGCACAATATTAGTACAGGTAAGTCGGCAATTCGCGAGATTAGCCGCTTTGATTCGACAGACTTTCCCACTAAAGTTGCGGGTGAAATTGCGGAGTTTGAGCCAGCCGATTATATCCCGCGTCGCTTTATTGTTAAAACAGATCGATTTACGCATTATGCTCTAGCCGCAACCGAATTAGCGCTGCAAGATGCCACACTTGATTTAACTCAAGAAGATTCGTATCGCGTTGGTGTTTGGTTTGGTAACAATGCAGGCGGTTGGGATATCTGCGAACGTGGATTTTACGAACTGTATAACGACGGCGCAACAATGGTCAATCCTTGGCAAGCAACCGCGTGGTTTCCAACAGCCGCCCAAGGATATGTGACGATTCGCTATGGAATTCGCGGGTATAGTAAGAGTTTTGTTTGCGATCGCGCCAGTGGTGCCAGTGGATTGTACTTTGGCATCAAGTCAATCCAAGAAGGATTCAATGATGTCGTTATCGCTGGCGGTTCAGAAGCACCGATCACGCGGTTTGGGATGACGTGCTACTACGAAACCGGAGAAGTCAGCGCCGCGACTGACCCAGAAAAAGCTTATTTACCCTTCGACCGCAATCGCACAGGCTTAGTATTAGGTGAAGGAAGTACGGTGTTAGTGCTAGAGTCTGAAGAACATGCCCGTAATCGGGGTGCGAAAATTTACGGTAAAGTCGTCTCAGGTTGCATGACGACAGATACCGATCCTACCAGTGGCGTTCACTTTGAGCGCTGCATGTCACGCGCAATTCAATCCGCACAACTTCAACCCAAAGATATTGATGTTGTTTTAGCCGAAGGCTGCGGAACACAACAAAGCGATCGCATCGAAGGCGAAGCTATTTCTACGGTTTTTGCGCAAGCGCCAAACGTTGCAGTTTCTGTTCCAAAAGCACTTTACGGACATCTTTATGGTGCAAGTTGCGTTACTGAGGTCGCTTGCAGCCTCTTAGCAATGGAAACCGAACAATTACCGACAATGAGTCAAACCGAGCCAGATGCAGACTGTCGGCTCAACTTTGTGACGCAACCGCAGAGTCATCCGGTACGCCACGCACTCGTCAATTCCCGCGCCCGCGAGGGAGTGAATGCATCGTTTGTGATTGCTAAGTGACGCGATCGCGCATGGCAGCAATTACCAATTACTACTAAAGTTACGTTTTTGATTGAGGTATCTACCTATGGTCATGGATGCGCTAAAAGACATCTTAGTTGATTTAGGAATTCCCGAACACGAGATTACAGAAGCAGCACTGCTGCGCAAAGACTTGCAACTCGACTCGACAGAAACCGTCGATATTTCCCTTGGACTCAAACGCCGCTTTGGTGTCAATGTCAAACTAGAATCCCGCAAGGACATGACATTAAAAGATGTTTGCGAGATGGTTAACAGCGCGATCGCGGCTACCGCTACGGCGACATGAGACCCTCCGGGAAAGGAATACAAAGTTTCATGTATCTACAACTTGCCCAACCAAGACAAGCCGAAATTAAAGGCATCGGAATTGATATCGCACCCGTTAGCAAAATTGCCTCTCTAGTCAGTCGCTACAACAGCGAAACGCTGACTTTGCTATTTACTCCTCGCGAAATTGAACAATGTCAATCTGCACCGCATCCTAGTCGGTATTATGCTGTATGTTTTTCAGCGAAAGAAGCTGTAGGAAAAGCCCTAGGAACTGGATTAGTTGATATCAACTGGAACGAGATTGAATCGACAATATCGCAGTCAGGACTAACAATCAAGCTACGCGGCGCAGCAAAACAGAAAGCATTGCAGTGTGGAGTGAAAGCATGGCTCGCAACTTGGTGCTACTGGGATGATTATGTGATGGTTCACGTTCTTTCAAAGGGCGAACAAGCATGAATCAGTACGAACAACTACCTGACATTTTCAATGTTGCAGCCTACTTTATTAAAGGTAATTTGCATAAAGGCTATGGCGAACGAATTGCTTTGTATCATCAGGACGACACATACACGTATCGCAAAGTCAGTAACGAAGTTTGTGCTGCTGCTGGATTACTTGCGGAGTTAGGTTTAGAACGCGAAAATCGATTCGCGATTCTCTTACCTGATAGTCCAGATTTTGTCTTTGCGTTTTGGGGGGCGATTTGGTTAGGTGCTGTCCCAGTGCCAATCAATACTGCATGTAGCCTTGATGATATCAAGTACATTCTGCAAGATTGTCGCGCTAAAATCTTACTCACAACTCAAGAGTGGCAAGAAAAACTTTCGCCAATTCAATCTCCGTTCTTACGGAATATTCTCTTGACGGATGGAGATAACTCCTTTAGGACACTTGCAAGCTCATTTCCTCAAGAACGACCACCCGCACAAACATCTCCCGACGAACCAGCGTTTTGGCTTTATACTTCCGGTAGCACAGGTAGACCCAAGGGCGCGATTCATCTTCATCGTAGTATGGTCTTCTGTGCAGAACAGTACGGTAAAGCAACGCTTGGTTTGCATCAAGACGACATCACGTATTCGATCGCCAAGATGCCGTTTGCCTACGGTTTAGGAAACACCTTGTATATGCCGATGGCGGTTGGGGCAGCATCAATTTTGTCGGATGCGAATAATGCGTTTGACATCATTGCCGATATTCATCGCTATCGACCGACAATTTTGTTTGCGATTCCTGCGACCTATGCTAGTATTCTGGCAGTGCAAGATATTGCGCCTTTAGATGCTTCCACATTACGCTTGTGTGTATCGGCGGCAGAGCAATTACCGAAAAGTATTTGGCAAAGATGGCGTACTACCTACGATATAGAAATCTGCGAAGGTATTGGTACAACTGAGTTTTTACACATCTTTCTTTCCAATCGTTTAGGCGAGTGTCGTCCTGGTAGTTCCGGTAAACCTGTTGTTGGCTACGATGTCCGCATCATTGATGAAAATAGCGTACCGATGCCTACCGGCGAAATTGGTAACTTGCAAGTCGGTGGCGATAGTTTAATGCTGTGTTATTGGAACCGTCATCAAGAAACGCGCCAAGTCATTCACGGTAATACGATGCGTACTGGAGATAAGTATCTTTGTGACGCAGATGGCTATTTCTGGTTTATGGGACGCAAAGATGACCTGTTTAAGGTTAACGGACAATGGGTGTCGCCATTTGAAATCGAAGATGTGTTGCTGCAACACGAAAGTGTTCTTGATGTTGCAGTCGTACCAGAATCTGAAAGTGGTGAAAATTTAACACAAGTTGTGGCGTACATCAGCCTCAAAGCTGGCTTCTCCGAGTCGGCTGAACTCGAAGAAAGTATTCGTAGATTTGCCAAAATGCAACTACCGCGATTTAAAGCTCCGAAAAAAATTCAATTTCTAGAACGCTTACCGCGTACCTCAACCGGAAAAATTCACCGCAAAGCATTACTCAAAGCCAGTCAACTGGTTCAATAACAAAGGATAACTTTAATGGTAACGCAGCAAAAAAGACGCTTGGTAATGGGACCAAGTGACGTACCGACGATTGATGACCGAGGTGGTGAGATTCATGTCTTGATTTCTCCCACCAGCGTACAGTCCACTAAGTTGATTATGGGGACAGCAACTGTACCAGTGGGTGGCAGAGTATTATGTCACGCGCATCCGCATGGTGAGGAGTGCTTTTATGTATTGCAAGGGCAAGGCGAAATCGAAATTGCAGATGTGGGTGTTGTTCCGTTTCAAGCTGGACAAGCAGTGCTGACTCCCCAAGGTGCAGCGCATTCGATTGTCAATGTTGGCAATGAAGAAATTCGCGTTGTTTTCGCCTCAGCCCCTTTAGCACCTTCCCCCAAAGACGGACACATTATTCTTGAAGGAGAACATTAAAATGAAGAACATGATGCAAGAAGCACCGGATGTTGCCCAGAGTTTCTTTGATCTGGCAAAGTCGGTGAAGCAGTATTCTCCGCTTGATGAAAAGGTCAATGAATTAATTATTATCGGTATCTTCAGCGCGCATCGGGGTTTACGAGGCATTAATACTCATGTAGAGCGCGCTATCGCAGCGGGTGCGACTAAAGAAGAAGTGATCGCCGCAATTCTTTTGGCATTACCGATTGTAGGCATTACCGATGTCAATATGGCGTTGGATCAGGCAATGGAGACGATCGCAATGACAGCCGATAAGAAGGAGGTTGCAGGTGCGGCGGCTGGTTGATTTGAGCGTATTGGTCGAAAACTCGGCGTCAGAACCGATGGAAATTCGCGTCGAGCGACTCGATCATATTGCTGGTGCTAAGCATTTTTGTGCGGAAGTAGCGACACGGAATGCTGCGAAATCTGATTCGCGTCGTCTTGAACCGGAAGATTTTCCTGATGGTGCGTTTATTACTTTAGATACTGTCACTTTACCCACACACATGGGAACGCACATTGACGCACCGATTCATTACGGATCAGATTGTGAAGGTTCACCAGCGCGTTCGGTCGATCAATTGCCGCTAGAGTGGTTCTATAATGATGGTGTACGCCTCGACTTACGCCACAAACAGCCTCAAGAGTTTATTACGATCGCAGATATCAAAATCGCCCTAGACGCGACAAAACACGCACTCAAGCCGCTTGATATTGTTCTAATTTGGACGGGAACCGATAAACTCTGGGGGAAACGCGAGTATTTTTCCCATGCACCAGGGATGAGTCGCGAAGCTACCGAATGGTTGGTAGAACAAGGAATCAAAGTTATTGGAATTGACACTTATGGTTTTGACCGTCCGTTTGTGACGATGCTAGAAGACTTTTGGCGGACAGGCGATCGCAGTTATCTTTGGCCGGCACACTTCTACGGTCGCGAACGCGAATATATTCAAATCGAACGTCTTGCTAATCTCGATCAGCTACCCGACACAGGATTTCAAGTTGCTTGTTTTCCCCTGCGTGTTAAAGGTTTAGATGCTAGTTGGGTACGGGCAGTAGGGATAGTTAATGAGTTTTGAATTAACTATCCAACAACTTTACAACAGTAATTTATAGCTTTCAAGGAGTGCTAATATGACAGGTTATACCGAAAACAATATTGTTATCTTGCGAGATTTTGATACTGTCTTTGAGCTAACAAACGATATTGAACTTTGGCCACAATTATTTACTGAGTACGAAAAAGCCGAAGTGCTAGAGCGTAATGGTAACGAAGTTTTGTTTAGCTTGACGACTTACCCTGAAGGCGATCGCCCTTCGCGGACTTGGGTTTCGCGCCGACTCATTGACAAGCCTGGAAAACAAGCTACCGCTGAACGTGTCGAAAAAGCCTTTCCGTTCAAGGATATGAAAATCCATTGGACGTATGAAGAGTTACCGCAAGGCGTGGGTGTGGTGATGACTTGGATGCAAAAGTTTGAAATCCACGATGATTGCAAGTGGACAACCGAGCAAATGGAATCTTTTCTCAACCGCAATACCCGCGTTCAAATGCGAGCAATTAAAGAAAAAGTTGAAGCTTGGTCTGTGAAGTCTCTGACAACAAACGCTGTTTAATTCTTACCGCAACAACCCTAAGGAGTCATATCAATGTACCAGCTAGCAACTGATTTTTTAACCTATCACGAAATGTTTGTTCCAGGTCAGAAAGACCCACTTGTTATTTTGCAAACACTATTGCAAACGGGGATTTTTTCTGAATATGTGATGTACGAAAGTGAAAGTGAGGTACGGATTGCGGGTAATGCTTTAGCTGAGGTTACAGTCAGTGCTGAAACTGTTTCTAGTCGATTTATGAGCCAGAAGCACTCAGAAAGTTGTACCGATCCGCTTAAGCAAGTTGAGGCAATTTTTGCGTCTTTACCAGTAGAAAACTGGACGGCTTATGGTTACGTTGGCTTTGATATTGCGCGCTTTTATTACTCGTATTCTAAAGCAATTGATCAGCCATTACTATACTTTTTAGTTCCTGAAACCGAACTTTATATCACTACCAAAGGTGTACATATTAGAAGTATCAAATCGCCTGCTAAAGTTTTAGAAGTCTTATCCGTTGATAGCAAATTAGCAGAATACGTGCCGACTCCTCCGACGGTGGCTGCAACGGAAAATCAACAATATGAAAAACAAGTTGCAACTTTAATCGATGCAATTCAAAATGGTGAGTTGCATAAAGCAATTATCTCGCGATCGGTGAAAGTAAAAGGGAATATGGATGTTCTTGGTACTTATGTATTAGGAGCCAAGAGCAACAACGCGGCGCGATCGTATTGTATGAACGTGGGAGATGTGTCCGCTGTCGGCTTTAGTCCTGAGATTTTGATGGAAGTTAGCACCGATGGGTTTGTTGTTACCAATCCGCTAGCAGGAACGCGTCCGCGTAGTTCTAATTCAGAAGAAGACACGCGCCTAAGTGATGAATTATTTATTGATGCTAAAGAAGTCAAAGAACACGCGCTTTCAGTTTGGTTAGCACAAAGCGAGATTAGTACAGTTTGTTCGCCCGAAACTGTGCAGATTTTTGACTTTATGCAAGTTAAGCAATATCGTTGCGTGCAACATTTATCGTCGCGGGTTGGGGGACAACTCAAACCAGGGAAAACGCTGTGGGATGCATTGAAAGTATTATTTCCTGGAATTACAGTATCTGGAATTAACAAGCATGAAGCTTTAGCATGGATTGACCGCTTGGAAGCAGAACCACGAGGCATTTATGCAGGTGGTATTGGGTGGATCGATAGCAGCGGTACAGCAGATTTAGCGATCGCAATTCGTTCAGTTTATCAATACGGTGACTCGGTTTATCTCAATGCCGGTGCAGGTATCGTTGCTGAATCAGTTCCACAAAACGAATTTGTTGAATCAGTTAACAAGATGAATACGATGCTTACCAATCTAGTAATGGAGTCCTAATTAGTCATCCAATTACCAATTACACATTACCCATTGCAAGTATGTCTTTTATTCAGGTTGCAAATCGCAAAGTTCATTACCATGCGCCTTTGGGGTTGCCGTCACTGGGCGATCGCATGATGTTGCTAGTACACGGTGCGGGAGGAAGCTGCCGTCATTGGGAACCAGTACTTGCTCAACTCGATGCGGCAGAATGCTTTCCTGTCGCGATTGATTTACCAGGACATGGGGCTTCAGATGGGTATGTCCCTGAGTCGATCGACGCTGTGGCTGAGTTCCTCAATGCCTTTTTGGATAGCTTAGGAATTGAGCATCCGATTTGTTACGTGGGACAATCTATGGGCGGCTTGATCGGATTGCAATTTGCGCTGACTTACCCAGATCGCGTTGCGCAGTTGGTTTTGATGGCAACATCCGCACGCATTCAACTTCATCCTGATTTTCTTCAGCAGGCGATAACTGGGCAATGGAATCGCGAAACTCTCTGGCAAAGCTTTGCGCCTGAAGTCCCCGAAAATCTCAAAGAACTTGTTTTAGGTGAGTTTCAACATACTCGCTTAAAAGCCAATGCCTCAGATTTTATGGGCGTGAGTTCTGTCGATCTGAGTAGCGCGGTGTCAGCTTTACGGCTTCCGACTTTGATTCTCACCGGAGATGATGACGTGATTATCTCGCCGCGCAAATCTAAGATGTTACACTCGCAAATTGACAACTCTCATTTAGTCACTATAACTGGCGCGGGTCACTATTTGCACGTCGAACAACCCGTGAAAGTGGCATCAGAAATCTTGCAATTTGTCAAGGGCGATCGCTTGCTGTCAGGTTTACAAATTCGTAACTAATCTTCTTTCCTGATCTTTGATTGCTGCTATAGCAGTCTCTTTGGGGTAGTTAGGACATTGAAGGTACGAATAACCATTACCCTAACTCATTTTAAACCCTGACCTCTGCTATATATTTTTTGCGTTTTTACTCAAGATCTTCAGTGAGGGTTGAATATGGAAGTACGATTTGACTCTAATTTCAATTCTTCGGCTAGGCGATCGCTGAGCGAAAACCGCAGCTATGCAATTCTTGGTACTGGCGCATTAGGTGGCTTCTATGGTGCGCGACTACAACAAGCTGGAATTGATGTTCACTTTTTGCTCCGCAGCGATTACGAGTACGTCAAGAAACATGGTTTATTTATCGAATCTCCGGATGGTACTTTCCGCCTCCCGCAGGTGAACGCCTACCGTAATGTACATGATATGCCATGTTGTGATGTCATCGTTGTTGCCTTAAAAACAACGCAAAACAATTTACTGCGACAAATGCTACCGTGTTTGGTCAAAGATAATAGTGTTGTCTTGGTGTTGCAAAATGGTTTGGGTGTAGAGGAGGAAGTTGCTGGGATTGTCGGATCAAATCGCGTGATGGGTGGGCTGTGCTTCACGTGTAACGATAAAGTTGCTCCAGGTCACTTCCGACATCTCCATTATGGTGTGATTACGCTCGCCGAATACGCTTATGACTATCTAGCTTGTGGAATTACCAAACGAATGCTTCAGGTCAAAACTGACTTTGAACGTGCTGGTATTCTCATTCAATTAGCGGAAGATCTGCTTTTAGCACGTTGGAAAAAACTTATCTGCAATATTCCCTTTAATGGTCTTACTGTCGTACTTAATGCAACTATCAAAGACTTGATAAGTGACGTGCATACGCGGGCTTTGGTCGAGGAGATGATGCAAGAAATGGTAACAGTTGCAGCAGCTTATCATCGAGCGATCGCAGATGACTATATCGAGAAACGACTCAAATATATCGCCAAAATGGGACCTTACCGCACAAGTACAAAAATTGACTTTGACTACAGGCGATCACTAGAAGTCGAGGCAATTTTCGGCAACCCGTTACGTGCGGCGCAACAAGCTGGTATCGATACTCCACAACTTGCCATGCTTTACCGACAGCTAAAGTTTTTAGATACCTATTACTGTACAGATAGAGCGATCGCGGTTTTAGCTCACTAAGTTTCAATAATTCCAGCACGGCACTAAGCATTAGGGCATTGGGGCTAAATGTTTACGCAATGTATTCAAGTAAGAACTGTTGTCTAAAAAAAACTGTGCTATGGCA
The DNA here is from genome assembly GCF_001904655.1 of Chroogloeocystis siderophila 5.2 s.c.1. Classification (NCBI taxonomy): domain Bacteria; kingdom Bacillati; phylum Cyanobacteriota; class Cyanophyceae; order Chroococcidiopsidales; family Chroococcidiopsidaceae; genus Chroogloeocystis; species Chroogloeocystis siderophila. Next base: position 159,572 of record NZ_MRCC01000009.1, read on the forward strand.
ATTCTCTGTACTGAATACACACAAATGAATACTCACAATTATTCAAAGTCTTAAAGCAATAAGCATAAAAGGTTTGAATAATAGCTCGGAGGGATAAAATGAAAAAGGTAAATTTATTGAATGTTGAAATTGACAATTTACCCAAATTAGAACTATTAGAAAAACTAAATAGCGGAGTTGTTTTCACAACTAATGTAGACCACCTTGTCAAGTTACAAAAGGATAGAGATTTTGTCGAAGCTTATAATATAGCTGATTATAAAGTTTGTGATAGCCAGATTCTCATGTATGCTGCTAAGTTCTTAGGAACTCCCATCAAAGAGAAAATATCGGGTTCAGATTTTTTTCCTAACTTCTACAATTATCATAAAAACAATGAAAATATTAAGATATTTCTCTTAGGCGCAAGTCAGGGTATAGCTAACAAAGCGCAAGAAAATATTAACAGCAAAATAGCAAGAAATATCATTGTAGGCGCACATTCTCCATCATTTGGCTTTGAAACTAATGAACAAGAATGTCAAGAAATTATCGATAAAATTAATCAAACAGATGCAACTGTTTTAGCAGTAGGATTAGGCGCGCCAAAACAGGAAAAGTGGATTTATAAACATAAAAACAAACTATCAAATATCAAAATATTTTTGGCTTTGGGGGCTACGATTGATTTTGAAGCAGGTAAATTAAAAAGATCTCCAAAATGGATGAGTAATCTTGGTCTAGAATGGTTTCATCGATTATTATGTGAACCACAAAGACTTTGGCAAAGATACTTGATAGATGATTTACCTTTTTTCTGGTTACTTTTGAAGCAAAAGGTTTTTGGTAATCAAGCTAATCAGAAGTTAAACGTCAAAAAGCAAGCAGAAATTAATAACTTTTCTAGTGATTCTCATCAAGAAAGATTGCAAAGCATTAACAATTTAAAGCGAACTGAAGTAAAACGTTCTGCAACTTGGCTCAAGCCAACTTCAGCAATTAGCTTAGGAATAAATTTCAGACGATCGCCACAATACAAAATAGAGAAAAATCAACCTCAATTCACTCATAGATTCTCTTACCGCTAGGAGAAATCTGGATCGAGTAGTTTAATATCTTACAGAGCAGAGGATTTCTCATGGCTGGTTCTGTCATCATCCCTAAATCTTTTCCTAAATCATCCCTAAAGCAAAGCTATTGGCTACGTTATTTACTATTAGGACTATTAGCTAACGCAGCATTTGGAACTTTAGCTTTGCTTTATTTAAAGCTCGTACCACCAACTTACACAAGCCACTCTGCGATTACTTTACCAGAAGCAGGCTCGGCAGCAAATGTCAACTTACCAAATATTGGACAAGCTTCTTACGAAAATTCATCACCCTACGCAAGTTCAACGCAAGATCCAAGAGAGAATTACAAATTTATTGCCCAAAGTGAACCTGTCTTAAGTGCAGCAGCAAGTCAGCTAAATATACCTTTAGCAAAGTTTGGCACACCGCGAATTAGAATTATTGATGGCACTACCATAATGACAGTCGATTTTAGAGGTGCAACCCCCGAAGAAGCGCGGAATAAATCTTTAGCTTTTTATCGCGCCTTTGAAGTCAAACTCAACGAGTTAAGGGGTGAAGAAGCGATTCGCCGAGAAGCAGGTTTTCAAACAGCGTTGAGTGACTCGTGGAAGAAGTTAGAAACTGCGCAGCAGCGACTTTCTAGTTACAAAGCTGATTCAGGTTTAAACTCTAACGATCAACTCAAAGACCTTTCTAATAATATCGAACAATTGCGTAAGCAGAGAGTAGAAATTCTAGCTCAACAGCAGCAAGCCAATGCTCGTTTAAGTCAACTTTCAGCAAGTTTAAACTTATCAGATCTAGAAGCTGTCGATGCCTTCACGTTACAAACAGATCAAATCTTTCAGCAGAACTTAAAAGACTATAGCGAAGCTAGTGCTAGCTTAAGCGTTTTGGAATCAAAATTTCTACCTGATAACCCACAGTTAGTTACAGAAAAGGCTAAACAAGACGCCGCACAAACAGCACTATTGAACCGCAGTCGCTATCTTTTAGGAAAACCTGTTAGCCAAGCAGTTTTACATCAATTAAGTCTTAATAGTACTAATTCTGATTCAGCCCGCGAGAGCCTTTTTCAACAATTAGTCACAACTCAAGCAGAACAAAAAGGATTTCAAGCACAAGCACAAGCAATAGATCAACAAATTGCTCAACTTCAAGATAGACTCAATAAATTAGCACAAAAAGAATCAGTTTTAGATGCTCTAAAGCGGGATTTACAAGTTACTGAAGCTGTGTTTTCCTCTACGCTAACTCGCCTAGACATAGGTAAGTCAAATGCTTTCGGTTCTTATCCACTCGTTCAATTTATTACACCACCTAATTTACCGCAAACCGCAAGCTGGCCTAAAAAGGAGTTTGTTGTACTCGGTGCAACCTTAGGAGCTTTTTTTGCAACTACAGGAATAGCATTACTTGGACTAAACCAATATTATCAGAAATTAGCGAGTATCCAACCTACTTCAAAAGCTAAAAAATCAGAGGTCTAAGCTATTGATTTCATCAAAGTTTAGTATGAAACCACAAAATTTTGCAGAAAAAGTAGTTTGGTATTCTGCAATAGGAACTTATGGGCTTTATTTCCTGGGCGCACAATATATCTTTATTCCGGCGATCGCTTGGCTCTTGACACTCTATCTGTGCAAGCAAATTTGGCAACAAACACAAAAATCGTCGGCTAATAAAATAACAATTCCGTGGTCAATCTGGGTATGGATTGTATCTATGTTGATCTTAGAGCTTGCTTTAATTATGGGTCATATAGACTTTGATTTAGGATTGACAAAAACTATTTTTTCATCAATTAACAATTGGGCTAGACAATATGCGCTTCTAGCATTGTTTCCCTTAATTGGCTATCTCAATATCCGACCTCAAATTCTTTATCGTGCTGCTTGTATTATTTGTTTACAAAGTTTGATATTGGCTGCAATTTCTTGTTTGATTTTTGCACTTCATTTACCTCATATTGAATACGTTTCTCCTTTGGCAATTCTAGGAGGTGGCTCGGATGAGCTATACTCTGTAGACTTTTATGAAATTGAATATGGAACTAATCTGTTGCGGTTAAAATTGTTTGCGCCTTGGTGTCCTGAGTTGGGAATGATAGCCAATATCTACTTTTTCCTTGCGTTTCAGGAACACAATTATAAATGGAGAATTATTGGTGTAGTTGGTGCGATCACGATGATTATCGGCTCCTTCTCACGCGCAGCTATATTATGTTTACCGCTTGTTATTACGCTCGTTTGGGTTATAGGGAAGCTGGCTCAACCTATTACGTATATTACTCTAGCGATCGCAAGTTTCATAACGAGTATTTTTACTCCTCAACTCATTAATTTTATCCAAACTTCTCGCGAACAATTTGATAGTTTTCGCAGCAGTTCTTCAGAGGTAAGAGGTCTTTTAGTTAATTTAGCACTAGACCGCTGGTATGAAGCCCCTATTTGGGGTCATGGCGTTGTTACTCCTTGGTTAAATACTCCAGGAATTGGCACTCATCATACGTGGGTAGGTCTTTTATTTATTCGTGGAATAGTTGGTTTCTTTGCTTTTGCAACTCCTTTATTTTGTAGTTTTATAGATTTACTTTTTAAGGTTCAAAAAAGTATAACTGCAAAAGTTGGCATGAGCATAATCTTAATTTTATTTATTTTTAGTTCTGTTATTGATATTTCCTACATAGTTCACCTTTATTGGTTGGGACTAGTAATGCTTGGTATTTCTCTCAAAGAACAATATATTTGACCATTTTAAAAGTACATATTGACTTTATAAAAGTTAATTTAACCAAAGCACTTCAGCACAAGTAACATAATTGAGGCTCACTGTATGCACATTATCGTTTTGGAAAATCAACCCTCTTCACAACGCGGTGGACAAGAGTTAATTTTATTAGATGTTTGCCGAGGTTTGGCTGCGCGTGGACATGAAATTAGCTTACTGTATTTAGAAGAAGGCAATTTGATTAAGCAGTACCAAGAATTTTGCAGCCACTTAATTAAAATTAATAGCTTTCTACTTGACCGCAGTACGATTAAACACAGTTTGAAGTTTTTTAATGATATTTGGAAAGTACCTATATGTAGAAACACCGTAGTCTACAGCAATCGCTATCATGATGTTGTTTTTGGTTATTTATTGTCTTTGATCAAACAAGTTCCTTTTGTTTGTTATTTGCAATTACCACCGCATACCAAAAGCTTTGGTCGTCCCCATACGCTTGGCTTAAAAGGTGTAAATAAGTTTATTGCGCTTTCACAGCAAACAAAGCTAGATTGGCTAGATACTGGTTTGCAAGAAGAAAAAATTGATATTGTTCATGTGGGCATTAATCGCGAAACATATCAACCTTCTGAAAATTTTTCTGCGACTAGACAACAGTGGAGTATTCCTGAAGATACTAGAGTTATTTCCTATGTAGGTAGACTTGATACAGAAAAGGGAATAGAAATATTGATCAAGGCTTTTGCTTTACTTGTGAAAAGCGGAGTGAAATCTAAACTATTAATTGCCGGAAAACCTGTAGCTCACGCTAGTATTGAAGCGGGTGAAGAGTATCAACAATCTTTAGAACAGTTATCAATCGACTTAGGTGTAGCAAGCGATGTGAAGTTTCTAGGTCATGTAACGAATACTACTGCTGTATATCAAGTGAGTGATGTTACAGTTGTGCCTAGTTTATGGTCTGAACCGTTTGGAAGAGTCATAATCGAGTCGATGGCTTGCGGAACTCCTGTTGTTGCTAGCCGCACTGGAGGAATCCCTGAAATTTTAACAGCGGAGTTTCAGAAAGAACTTTTTCAGCCTGGAAATGAACAAGCTTTATTAGAAACTCTAAGCCAAATAATTGATTGGCGCGATCGCGATCCTGCATTCGGTAAAAGGTGTCGTCAACACATTTTATCTAATTTTAGTTTAGACAACATGATTAATGGAATTGAGAAGTCGTTATTGAGTGTTGCTAATTAAAAATGACTTCCGTAATTAGCTTTGATTAAAAGCTTGTTTAAGGCATTAGCTCCAGTACTCTACAATTTATAAAAGTTACAATGCCAAAAGTAACAGTAATCATACCAGCATACAACGCTGAGCAAACGATCATTGCAGCGATCGCGAGCGTCCAACAACAAACATATCGCGATTGGGAAGTGATTGTCATCGATGATGGATCATGCGATCGCACGTGTGAATTACTCAATCGCATCCAAGAACCACGAATGCAAGTGCATCGTTACACCAATTCAGGAGTATCATTAGCACGCAATCGCGGGATCGCACGTGCCAAAGGCGAACTGATTGCGTTTTTAGATGCTGATGACTTGTGGAGTCCGGACAAACTAGAGTGTCAAGTTGCAGCGTTAGAACAACACCCCAGCGCCGCAGTCGCGTACAGTTGGACGTACTTTATGAATGATACTGCGACGATAGTTCATGCTGCACCACCTGTGTGGTGTCAAGGAGATGTGTATGCACAGTTGTTAGTGCGCAATTTCCTTTATAGCGGTTCTAATGCGTTGGTACGTCGTGATGCACTCGCAGTTGTTGGAGGCTTTGACGCGACACTGACGCATGGTGAAGATTGGGAGTTGTTTGTACGTTTAGCCGCAATTTTTGAGTTTGTCGTTGTACCGAAAGCACAGGTTTTCTATCGTCACTCACCAACTTCAGCGTCAGCACAGGTTGAATTGATGGAACCGCGTCTTCAACAAGTCATTGATCAAGTCTTTGCGGCTGCACCTCCTGAGTTGCAATCTTTAAAAAACGAGAACTTGGCCACTCTTTATCAGTATTTAACACAATTACTTTTAAAGCACATTTCTAATCCTAATAGTGTTAAACAAGCGCACCAAATGTTATGGAAAGGAATTTGTATATATCCACGAACTTTATTAGATAATCAGACCCAAATTTTGTTAATCAAAATCATCTTTTTCAGAATTTTTTCATATAAGCTTGCAATTTATTTTTTAGGATTTGTTAGTAAAAAGCGCGCCACCGCAGTCTTTTTTAACTACTAGGTAATACTTTTAACTGCATATAAAAAGGAATTTAAAGGTGATAATTTTTATCTCGTTTCAAACACAAATAGATAAGTTTACAAATCGGCTGAGAATGCTTTATCGAGTTCAGTTAAAGTCTTGGCTTCGTAAACCATTTTTTTATTTTTGCAAAAAGCTAGGTTTAACTACTATAACACGAGAGACATTAGTAAACAATGCAGAGCAATATCGCCTTTTGCACTTTAAGTGTGAAGAATTGGTGATTGCTAATGAACCAAAAACATTAGAAAAAGTAGTAGATATTAAAAATAGAATTCATCCTTTTGTTATTAAAATTGAGTCACCTTTTGTTTGTGAAATTAATAATACCTACTTGGCAGGGCCAGCAGCCGTTGGCTTTGATGTAAATCAGAATATCATCTTAGAAACAACAACGCCGTACCATTGCCAGGAAAACCATTTAGAAGGAAGTGTAGCTATACGGGCTTTAGCCTTGAAAAGTTTATTAGCTGATAACACTCCTCAAATCGATACAGCTTTTTCATTAATAAATGCTTGGAGCCAAAATTATTGGCACTGGATTATAGATTGTTTAACACGATTAGAAGGAATTGAATTTTATCAACAACAAACAGGGATAAAACCTAAGTTGATTATTGATGCTAACCCTACTTCATGGCAAATAGACTCTCTCAGACTTCTAGGATATCAACCACAAGACTGCATTCGATGGAATAAATCAAGGCTGCGAGTAGAAAAATTAATCATCTCGTCATTTCGACGGCATTATGATGAGGTATATAGCGTAGAATCCCCTTTAGCAAGTCGTTGGATTCGCAAACGAATGCTTAGTAACCTTTCTCAGACAGAAAATAAGCATTTTTCATCTAAAATATTTATTTCTCGTCGTCAGGCAGAAGGAAGAAGAATTATTAATGAAAATGATGTCATTGCAACATTGGCAAATTTTGGTTTTGTTGCTTACATTCTTGAAGACATGAACTTCGAGGATGAAGTGAGATTGTTTTCACAAGCAACAATGGTGGTTGCTCCGCATGGTGCAGGTTTAACTAATATCATTTTTGCACAAAATCTTACTTTAATTGAACTATTTGGTGTATCTATATCACCGTGTTTCGCTAACTTAGCACGGGGTTTAGGTTTTCAATATGGATATCTTCAATGTCACTCGCCTTATACCGCACTTCGTTATCATGATAGCGACATGGTAGTTGACACAACGCAGTTGAAAAGACTTTTAGTTCAAATGCTTGCTTCTAGCTAGACTTATACGCGATCGCACGACTCAATATGCCAAAAGAAACAGTAACTGTTATTAGTTTATTTATTCGATTCAAGAGTGTAAGAATTTCTGGAGGTTGTGAATATAGTGAGTTTTATTGAACAACCGATTAATAAGCTAAGAAAAAAGTTATCTAACCAGTTTATTTCTAATCTAGGCTGGTTAAGTAGTGCAGAAATTATTACACGAGTTTTTCGTATAGGTATTACTGCGATCGCTGCTCGTTTTTTAACACCTTATGATTACGGCTTAATAGCCATTATTACAACAATTAATGAGTTGGCACGCATACTCATGGAAGTAGGAATTGGTGCGAAAATTATTCAATCTGATAGAGATGTCAATCAGTTGTGTAACTCGGCGTATTGGTTAAATTGGATTATTTATGTAGGTATATTTATTATCCAGTGTCTTGCTGCTTTTCCTATTGCTTGGTTCTACAAAGAGACTCGCTTAATTTTTCCAATTTGTGTAGCAGCAATTCCCTATTTGATATGGCCTACAGCCGCAATTCAATGTATTATGATCCAAAAAGAAAATAAGCTTAAAGTTTGCGCTATTAGCAATACACTCAAAAACTTTACTAGCTATAGCCTGCTGGGAATCTTCGCAGCTTTAGGGATGGGAGTGTGGTCATTTGTCTTATCTTGGGTTTTGGTGGCTCCGATTGATGTTTTTGTCTATTACCATTATCATTCATGGCGTCCAACGAAAAATATTACAACAAAGTATTGGAAAGAGTTCTTTGTTTTTGGTAAAAATATTTTTGGCACGCATCTCCTAAAAACACTCAGAAATAATCTGGATTATTTAATAGTCGGTCGCTTTTTAGGAATTAAAGAATTAGGGTTATATTTCTTTGGTTTCAATGCAGGATTAGGAATTAGTTTGAGCTTTATCAATGTTCTGAATACAGCGTTATTTCCGCATTTATGCGCTGCAAGAGTAAATCAGCTAGAACTTAGAAAACACTATGCGCACAGCCGCAAAGCGATCACTACAATTATTATCCCTTTAGTCATTCTACAAACAAGCTTAGCTCCTTTATACGTGCCAATTGTTTTTGGTCAGCAATGGGTAGTGGCAATTCCAATTTTAATGTTAATTTGTTTATCTGCAATTCCACGCGCGTTTGCTGATGCTGCTTCGCTATTACTCGTCGCGATAGGCAAGCCTAATTTAGATTTATACTGGAATATCTTATTTACAACTATCTTTAGCGTAGCATTGCTGATTGGAATTCGTGGGCAAGCTTTAGGAGTAGCTACGAGTGTTTTGTTAGTTCACGTTGTCACTATCCCCTTATTTATCTATTGGACAACAAGTTATGTTTTTCGTAAACGACAGAATGCCTAGCAATGCATCATATTTGCCATGCTTTAAGACAGCGATCGACTAAGGAATTCACAGATTGTTTGATTTGGCGGCTACGATACCAACGACGATAAGCTTTTTCGTATTCTTCGCCTTGAGTTTGGAAAGTGTTCCAGGTATTCAAAGCAAGCCCTACACCCCAAAATAAAGCAATATATAATGACCAAGAAAGTTCACCTGCACTGATAAAATTGAGGAGCAGGAAAAAAGAGTTAACAATCGCATAATTACCGAAACTCTTTTGTAAGTTGCGGCGACGATGCATATTGAAAGCTTCGCGTTTGTGCAAATCAGCTTGTTGCAATTGCCATTCTCTTTCAGCAGCTTGCAAGCACTCAGGGGTAATTTCTAACTCAGCAGCAATTTCTACTAACTGTTCCCGCGTAAATTCGCCTTCATGCGCTTGGCGAGAAATCGCGATTTGCAAAATTTGCTGAATATCTTCTTGATGATATACGCAAGTCATTTTGTTGTCTGATATGTTCATTTGGGAAGTTTTGATAAAGATATAACAAACAACCCTAAAGGGTACTGTCTCTATTATGCCAAGCCTGGGGCTGACGAAACTTATAGATGTCTGTGATCGCTTTTACCCAACCATCCGAGACAGATTCCAAAATGCGATCGCCCTTTTCTTTCGTCGCAATGGTAGGATCTCCCAAAACACCACTCCGACTCAAATCGCGAGTTGTCCACGCAAAAGGTAACTTACCTTCGATTGAAAGTAAACTATCTTCTGGTAATTCTGGGTACTCAGCGATCGCGGCTTGCATTTTCACCTGTTCGGGCAAAATCGATAGCATCAAACTCGTTTCTGCATCGCCTGCATGAATTCCTAACTGCTGTTCTTTGAGTGAAAGTAATTCATTAACAGCGTGCGGAACGCGCCAGGTAAATAACGGAAACACCAGAAAATCTTCATACTTGACGTGCAAATCGCGCGCTGCAATTTCCATTACCTGTGGTTGTCCGCCGTGCGAGTTCATCAATACAAGTTTACGAAATCCTGCGCGGTAAAGGCTTTCGGCAATTTCAATTAATGTTGTTAGTAATGTTTGGGCGCTAAGAGCGATCGTGCCAGGGAAATGCCAATGTTCGTGTGATTTGCCGTAGTACAATGTTGGTAACGCATATGCAGGAATACTTGCATCAAGTTTTTCTAATGCTTTTCCCAAAACTGCCGCACCAATTGCAGCATCGACGATCAAAGGTAAATGCGGACCATGTTGTTCAATAGCGCCGACAGGCTGAACTAAGACGACATCCTGTTTATTTGGCATTGCTTGAATGTCAGTCCAAGTCAGATAAGGAAAAAATCGTTGTGGTGGAATGAAACTGTGCATCATTTCTATAATTTAAGCCCCACCGTACTCAAAGTTAAATTCACCCGCCAACTCCCAAGGTCCACCTTTGTAATACCAGAGTAACAGCCCTTCGCCATATCCGTTAATAAAGTCCCAATTACTAACAAGCTGGTTATAAAGTTGACGCGCTTCCTCAGATGTCACTTTATTTTGAATTGTGACGTGCGGTTGATATCGCTGCTGATCTTGCTGACTTAACCACATATTCCAAGTTGCCGCAAGCTGTTGACGCAGTTGAACCAATTCAGAACATTTTACTTCTATGGCGACACCCTTACCCAAAAAGCGCGGCTTTGAGAAAAGTAGTGGTAAGGATGCAGTGTCTGTAGAAAGGCTTTGTAAAGTTTGCTGAATTGATAGTTCTTCTTCGCCTGGTAGTGCATGAAAAAGAGTAATATGTGCGGGAAGAAAGTTTCTTTCCGGTGGAAAGTGCTGCTGACGCAATTCATTGAAAACTTCAAAGGTTATGCGATCAAGCTTGAGTGTCAAAATAAGCGGTGATGACATATGGTTGGTAACAGGTAATTAAATAACGATTAGTGATTAGCGGTTGTTTGATTGCTAAATGCTTTTCGCGTTCCCCATTACCCATTACCTAATCTAAAAAATATATTTTCATTCTCCAGCTAAGCTTAAAATTTGGGCTGAGGTAGAGGTGCGATCGCAACTGCCTTCTCGCTTGCATTAATATTCACTCGCGCTACACCGAATTGCTCAATTACCCACGCATTCGTTGTTAAATGAGGGCTAATTCCTGCAACTCGATATTGACTCGGTTGCATAGCTAACGCTGCAATAGTAACTGATCTGCTAAGTGAACATCAACAGGTGCACTTGTGTCGTGGAAATTTAACAACTCTACACACGCCATTTCTGCGACTTTCTCTGCGGCTAAACCTATACGCCCCAAAGCACCAAATCCAGTCCGATTGTGTGCATATTCAGCAGTGAGAAAAATCCCTGCACCAGTAGCAATTCCCTTTTCGCGTGACGATTTTCTTGTCGCTTTAAGACGCGCTTAACGTAACAAATTTTCAATGTTGTTGCGTACGCAAGTTACCTAACTCGCCATCAAAGCTTTGATCTTACCAGGATTCATTAGTCCATAGGGATCGACCATTTGTTTAAACTTTAGCTGTTCGGGATCCATTTGTTTACGTCCGCCGTCTTCAATAATGTATGTATGCGGATTGGCAATAAACACTCCGTTAGCTTCGTGATAGCGAATAATCTCATTTAAACGTTCTTCGGTTGTATAGCGCACAAGTTGCAACGCCGCCGGAATGACTGCACCATTAACTCGAATAAATTCTAAATGCATCATCACCTCATCGCCGAAATAATGATACATCTGCTCGACAGTTTGTAATGATTTATCGAGAGGAAACAAACTTTGTAAATAGGTAATCGACGAATCAACGCTACGCGCGTGGAGTGTTGTGTGATTCCACGTAAATTCCCATAAATTCACTCCTTTATTTGCATCCTGCGCTGACTTTTGATAAGTTAGCTTTCCACCATACTCTTGAATCAACCCTGGCAGTACTTCTAAACTCGATTCAGCAACGATCAAAAAAGCTGCGTGAGATTCTTCAGGAAGATACTGACGCAACGCCGCAAAATAAGTTGGAATTGGCGCGGCAAAAACTGTTATCAATTTTTTAACGATACCATCCGCATCACCCAAAGCTTGCCCAAAACTCGCAGCGGTCATAAAATCATCAAACGTGACAATTAATTCCACCCAAGGATAAGCAGGCGCAAGTGGAATTTCTAACTCAGTAATAATTCCATTCACACCCCAGGCGTGATTCACCTTCTGCACGTCATCACCGCGTAACTCAATCGCACGCGGTTCATCTTCTAGCGTCACCACTTTTAGTGCCAAAAGATTACCGCGATCGCGTAATTGTCCATACGTAATTGAACCGATTCCCCCACTACCACCTGCAACGAATCCGCCAAGGGTTGCTGTACGATACGTAGAAGGCGCCATGCGAATTTCCCACCCGCTTTCCCGTGCCTTTTTATCCAACGCCGCCAACTTCACCCCCGCTTCTAAGCGCGCCACACCCTTCTCAATCCACCCAATTCGCTGCATCCGCGACATATCCAAAATCACACCACCATGCAACGGTACGCATTGCCCATAATTACCCGTTCCTGCACCTCGTACCGTCACAGGAATACGATACCACGCACACACCGCCGCCACCCGCAAAACTTCTGCTTCTGTCGCAGGGCGTACAACAATATCCCCCACCTTCCCCGCCAAATCGCGTTGCAAAATCGGACTAAAAGTATGATAATCCTGCGATAACTTTGCCACCTGCGCCGCATCAGTAATCACCTCTACCCCCGCCAACGCAGCGACAAAAACCTCCCAATTAACCTCAACCTCCATACTCGTCATTTCTACTTACCTCTCTCCTCTGTGCGCCTCTGTGGTTCATCAATCAATTCTCATGCTTCACCGCACTTTCATGCCATTTCCCTAACACCCAATTTGACAACACCGTCAACCCCACAAAAATCACTACTCCCAACCCCGTCGTCAACAACAACGCCGCAAACATGCGCGGAATTTGCAAATTGTAACTCGATATCAAAATGCGATACGCAATCCCTGATCGCGCCCCACCTGTTCCCGCAACAAACTCCGCCACCACCGCACCAATCAACGCCAAACCGCCACTGATACGTAACCCTCCCAAAAAATACGGCATAGCACTCGGTAAACGCAAATACAGCAAAGTTTGCCACTTTGAAGATTTATACAGTTGAAACAAATTGACCAAATTGCGATCAACACTGTTCAACCCTAGTGTTGTATTAGAAACAATTGGGAAAAACGCCACAATCCAAGCACAAACAACCAATGCCGCAAACGTGTTGTTTTTTAACCAAATAATAATCAACGGTGCGATCGCTACGATCGGAGTTGTTTGCAAAATCACCGCATACGGAAATAAACTTTTCTCAATCCACTTACTCTGCGTAAACAAAATCGAAATCAACAACCCTGACACCGCTGCGGCGACAAACGCAACGACAGTAATTTGCAGCGTGACTAACAACGAAGCAAACAGTTCATTCCAATCATTAATTAATGTTTGCAATACTAATAGAGGTCCAGGCAGTAAATACGGTGGTAAACCTGTTACCCGCACAAAAATTTCCCACGCCACCAACGCCAGAATTCCTACTACAATCGGTGCGATAACATCAATCGATACGCGCTGATTTGCGTTAACTGAAGAGGATTTGTGGCGACGGAGAATAGTCATGATGTGCTCGTTTGGGCGATCGCAGTGCGATTAAGTTGTAACGGCGATGCATTCATAGCTGCTTCAAGGCATTGCGAAACTTCGCGGCAATATTCGTTATACAGCAAAGAAGTGCGAAATTCTTCACTACGCGGATACGGTGCATTGATAGCTATATCTGCAACAACGCGTCCTGGATGCGCCGCCATCACAATGACGCGATTAGAAAGATAAACCGCTTCATAAATATTGTGCGTTACAAACACTACTGTCCATCGGTGCTGACTCCACAAATCAAGCACGTCGCGATTCAGCTTACTCCGCGTAATTTCATCAAGCGCACCGAAAGGTTCATCCATTAATAATACGTTTGGTTTTGTAACTAAAGCACGTGCGATCGACACTCGCATTTTCATCCCGCCAGATAACTCGCGGGGATAGCTGCGTTCAAATCCACTCAACCCAACCCTTTGAATTGCTTGCTGTACTAAGACTTCCGCATACTTTTTCGATGTCCCAGCTAATTTTAACGGTAGACGCACGTTTTCTTGCACCGTTGCCCAAGGCATTAATGCAGCTTCTTGAAAGACATACGCCAGTTGGCGATCGCTAATTCCCCACTCGATACTGCCAGAATTTATTTGTCCCAAGCCAGCAATCATCTGCAATACGGTACTTTTACCACAACCAGATGGACCTACTAAACTCACAAATTCAGCATCCTGAATTGCTAAATTCATATTTTGTAAAGCTACAGTTCCGTTACTGTAAACCTTACTGATCTGATTTAGCCGAATTGCGGGAAGAGTCATTCGCTATCAACTGATCGATAATTACTTACCATATTCTATTCAGCGTAACTCTACCGTAAGCAGGAATACTGAATCATCTTTAGGAGTTGATATTTGACAGTTGAACATCTTCGCTGTCCACTGTCCACTAACCGCGATACGCCTGTGCGCCTTTATTGACAAATTGCAAGGTAAATGCTTGTTTGTACTCGATATTCGGTTTAAAAACTCCTGCTTGAGTCATAGTATTAAAAAAGGATTGCCATCGTTCCTCACTCATCGCCCCAATTCCGAGTTGTTCGACTTCACCAGAATTGATAATCCCGTATTCTTGGAGTTTATCAAGTCCATAGGCGATTTGTTCGTCGGTCATTTCTGGGTTAGCTTGTTTAATCAATTCGTTTCCTGGCGCTGGGTTTTCTAAATAACTATACCAACCTTTAATCGATGCATCGACAAAGCGTTGAACTAAATCAGGATTATTTTTGACTAATTCGCGCCTGGTTTCGATCGTTGTTGAATAAGGAATATAACCATAATCTGCTAATAAAAAGACAACGGGTGTAAATCCTCCTTGTCGCTCGATCGCGAAAGGTTCAGACGTGATATATCCTTGCTGTGCCGATTGCTTATCCGCAAGAAATGGACCTGGATTAAAATTATAAGGACGCTTTTGATCGTCGGTAAACCCAAATTTTGCGGCTAACAAAGGCCAATACGTTACATTCGCCGCCGAAGATATATAAATCGGTCTACCTCTGAGATCTTCTATTGAATCAACTCCTGTGTTTGGATGCGCAATAAGACACTGGGGATCTTTTTGAAAAATTGCCGCTACAGTAATTTTTGGTATTCCTTCTGCAACCGCGTTAACTGCATCAACACCATATCCCATAAAGAAATCAACCGCATTTCCCATTAACAATTGCGTACCTGTTGGAACTTGCGGTCCACCCATTTGAATTGTGACATCTAAGCCGTGTTCTTTGTAGATGCCTGTCGCGATCGCTTGATAAAAGCCTCCGTGTTCGGCTTGGGCTACCCAGTTTGTCCCAAACGTTACGCGATCAAGGTCGTTGGATTGCGAAGTATCAACTTGAGACTGATTATTTGTACAAGCGGCAACTACACTACTACCAATAAACAACAAACCATATTGCAAAAATTTTCGACGATTTACCTTATCATTTTTTAGCTGAGTTGTGCAGTACATTCTAGAATTAACCTTTGGTTTTCTATTGCATACGGTTGAATTTCTAAAGCACGACGCAAAGCCCGAATCGCCTCACCATAATTTCCCAAAGCAATGTAGCATAAACCCATACCATGAAGCGCCCCAAAATGAACCGGATTGAGTTTAACTACCATTTCGCAATCTGTTAGTGATTTTTGATATTGACCGTTGATGTAATACAATACAGCACGTCGGTTCCACGCTTCAGCAAAATCAGGTTGAGCTTCAATAACTTCTGATAATAACGCTTCGGCTTGTTCGGTTTTACCCGCTTGAACAAGTGCTTGACTTTGTTCTAACAGCTGCAACCCGTAAACGCCCTTTTGTCCAAACCAATGCTTCCATAACTCCTGAGTCGCCCAGTTGCGCACCTTCTCGTCAGGATTTTTTAAAGCTTCTAGTAGTGGATCAATAATAGATGCGTCATCCATAATTCCTGCTTGAACTTATTGAGTTGTCTTACTATGCCATATGAGTCTTAAAGATAATGATATGATATTTACCCCCTAAATCCCCCACAGTTGAGAAGTAGGAAGGTCTTGAATTAATACTATCCTCTTTCGGATACCCTATAAACAAGCCAACTGAATTTTGCTTAGAAATTAACAACTAACTATATAAGAATTAAGCAAATAGATATATGTTTGTTGTATTTCAATATACCATTTCTCAAAAACAAAAGAACAGAGCTGTTCGTACTCCTCTGCAACCTTTGTGATGAGGAGAAATTCACTCTAGTTCAAACCATTGCTAAACAAACTAACTCTTTTTACTAGGCTCACCAAAAAGCAGCGTTCTTAGTATCCTCCAGACGATGCCCGCAAAAGCTGAAATTAATAGAAAGAACATTAACAAAGCTAAAGCAGAAAAAGGTGAGGAAATAGTAACAAGTAGTAAAGCTAAAACAAGCATTGCAATTAATATATTGTTCATTTCTATAGTCTCATATGATATAGCAGTTAGCTGTTAGCTGTTAGCTTTTTTAAAAGCTTTATCGAGTAATACACTTACTCAATATACTTGTCCTAAGATGAATGCGTTTTGCTATGGTATATAGCAATTGAGAGATTAATTAGGACATTATAGAAGCAGAAAACTATCACTATAGGTAGCTTTTATTCCTGACTTCTGCTATTAATAGCTAAAGTTAAGATTAATAGCCGTTCTGATTTTTCGACATCTAACCGCAGTAACATTAGCGGAGAAATTGTTCTAGAGCGGTATTTGAGAGTGATCGCACTAAACTCAGCGGTAACGAATTCTCACTAATTGCTTGCGCATACGCTGAACTAAGATACGGGCGATACTGCTGCGAATTGTTGATGTATAATTGAAAAAACGGTACGCTCAAAGTACTCATATATAACCGTGCAACTTCTGGAGTAGGACCAATAACTTGTGGTGGTACGACGATAGGTTCAGAACCAGGCGTAGCTTCGCCAATGGTTGAGAAGTGCGTAGCACCGACAATCACAGCTAGATACTTATCAGGAGTCGTCAGCCAACTAAAAGGACGAATTTGTTCAGCTAATGTAGGTGCAATCGTATCTGCACTACCACTGACAATCATCACAGGGACAGCAATTTGACGAATACTCGCTTCACCGAAAATACTACTTGTAATCGGGTTGATAGCGATCGCAGCTTTGACACGCGGATCGCGTAAAACATAGCCTGTCTTTGGTAACTCCAACGCGCGACATTGCAGTAATAACGAAACATTCCACAAAGGCGAATCGCTTAACCCTGTACAGTCTTTTTGTAATTGTTCAAAGTTTAATTCTGC
The DNA here is from genome assembly GCF_001904655.1 of Chroogloeocystis siderophila 5.2 s.c.1. Classification (NCBI taxonomy): domain Bacteria; kingdom Bacillati; phylum Cyanobacteriota; class Cyanophyceae; order Chroococcidiopsidales; family Chroococcidiopsidaceae; genus Chroogloeocystis; species Chroogloeocystis siderophila. The sequence goes on from NZ_MRCC01000009.1 coordinate 176,751, forward strand.
GCCTGCGAGTGCTAATGCAGTATAACCGCCAAAAGATTGCCCAATCACGCCAACGTGCTGAACATCGATATTTCTAAAACGGGCGTCAGAGATGCGCAAACGTTCCAACTCATTAAGTAAATACCTGATATCCAACGGACGGTTGATAAATTCGTTTGGTTGCGCGACTTCCGCAGCGACTCCTGACAAAAGCGATCGCAGCTGTTCTGCATTACTTCCAGGATGTTCGGGAACCGCCACCGCAAAGCCATAGGATGCGAGTTGAGTTGCTAAATAAATAAAACTCGTTCGATCCGAACCCAAACCATGCGAAATCACAATCACTGGTGTTGGCTTTGCCAAATTCAGTGGTAGATACATATCCACCAGAAATTGGCGATTGCGTCTTGGATCGGATAATGTGAGTGTTTGCTGATTCCAACTCAATGAACCTCGTTCGCGCAAATCAGGTAATTGCCAAACATCCAGTGGTTGCGCGAACGCAGCATTCATGGCGTCTTTTTGCACAAGTGCGATCGCTTGTGCAGTTTGACTGACTAATCTGTCTAATTGTTCTGCTATTTGTAAACTGCGTGTTAAATTGATACGAATACTACGTGTGGGAAACTGACGTAATACATTAAGTAGAGTTAAACCATCCGGCGTTGCAGCAGCTAAAATCAACGCCGAGCGAATTGCATAAAAACCTGGTTGACGCGCTTCGGTTTGAATAATTTGCCCCAATCGCTCTAATAAAATGATTCCTTGCGGTGTGTAAAGAAACTGTGCCACTGCTACCGGAGTTAACTCAATTCGTGTCAGCAGTACCCGTCGTAATTGTTCTAGCTGTTGTGGATTGATGTATTGCGCGTAAACCGCAAGTTCGTCATCTAAAATCCCCTCACGTGCATACCTTTCTAGCGCTGCTACCGAAATTGACCGCTCGACAACCGAGTAAGACGCATAAATTCGCTCTGCTGTCAAGGATGGTCGCATGATTCCTAGAGTAGAGATGAGGCAAAACCCCAAGGAAGATGCAACCAGCCCAATTTGCCAAAATACGCGCTGATACGCATATGAATTTTGTCTGTGAGGTTTGGATATCAAAGCTACCAATTCCAAAAATCCAGCTACTTATAAACTAGCAACTTTGAGAAAGTTAAAAGTGTAGCAAACAGTAGCTTAGGGTAATTTATCTAACCACTCAACAATCACAGGATTGACTTTATCGGGAACTTCATCATGCGGACAATGACCTGCGTTTGGAATTGGGACAACTTCAACAAATTCACCGCGATCGCGCATCGTTTCATAAATTTTTGCGCCACTAATCGGCGTCCAAGGATCGTCCGCACCCCATACCACGAGTAAAGGACGCTTCACCTTCGGTAATAACTCGGCTGGGCTAGGACCTGGAGGCGCGGTAATAATCGAAGCAAATACTTGTTGCGCGCCAGGATCGCACGCTGGTTCGTACAGCATATCTACGAGTTCATCGGTGACAGCATCAGAATTGCGGTATACTTGCAGCAACGTGCGGCGGATTTGCGATTTTTGGCGAATGCGGTTAAAGATCGTTTTTCCTGTAATTCGCGATCGCACAAGCCGATTAAACCCCGCCATGAAGATGCGTAACGGCGGATTCAGTTCATTTGGACGATGGCTTAAACCACCCGCGCTGTTAATCAAAACCGCACCTGCGGCGATTTCGGGATGATTTGCGACTACCATTAGACTCAATAGCGCGCCGATCGAGTTACCAATAAATATTGCAGGTTCCTGAATATGTGCTTCCGAAAAATCTTTGAGCAAAAGTTCCCAAACGTCTAAAGTGTAATTCAGCGGCGGTTTACTCGATCCACCAAAACCAAGCAAGTCTAAAGCAAACACACGATAGCCCGCATCGGCTAGTACAGAAATATTCTTGCGCCAGTGTCCGATACAAGCACCAAATCCATGCACCAAAACTAAAGGACGTCCCTCGCCTTGAACGGTGTACTGAATATCGTATCCTTGCCAGTTCCAAACGTACTTTTCTAAGCTAGAAGTATAAGGTATTTGCTGTGTAGTCACAGGTCTTTATTAAAATTTGTTAATCACCACTCTTTTATTAAATAACATTTTTGCTGAGAGGCAGCTTCAGGTGCAGAGGAGAAATGATTTGTAGTTTTTATGTGGTGAAATGGTATAAGTTCAAGCTTTTGAGTAGTGGTCTCAGTCAAGTTCTTTTATCAGTAAAGGTTTTTAGTGTAGGTAGAAAATCGCTATTTGAGCAAAACCAGTTTGCCTGAAGGTGCTAGTCTAGACGCGGCGAGTGCACTACCTACGCTCTTGTAAGCACAAGCAACTTGGGGTAGTGCAAACTTCCTAACGAAGCAACTGCTGCTTAAACATCATAAAAGCGACATTCTGGCGCGTCTGGATGCAAGTTGCAGTAGTGTTCAAACGCAGAAAGAGACCTTTTTGGCTGGCGAACCAACGCAGTTATCAATTCTTCGACTGTATCCCAAGCTACAGCAACCTCAGTTGATCCAATGCCATACATTTGAGTGAGGCGACGAGCGTGTTCTAAAGCGGCTTGGAAAGATGTCTCCAAACTTTTGCTTTGAGCATGAGAAATTGCAGTTTTTGTGACTAATTGTTTTTCAGGTGTGTAAACCATTGAACTTCTCCAGTATGTTGTTGGTTTCGCAAACCGATCCGAGTTTAGCAATAACTAAATTCAATAACAATATAAAAAACATATAAGTTTTTACTATCCCTGATAGGATTTACTTAACTGCGACGTCCTCAGGTGCGCATTGCGAACTTCTCAAATGGTTTAGAGTCAAAAGATCGCTAAACCAATAATTACACTCCGCGTATCACACCAAAGCAAAAACGCGCTTCTCTCTTAGGAGAGATTTTGTAAAATAAGCAATGAAGATAACCTGCAAACAGAAACTCTTGAAACTCAAAAGCTTATGGCTTTATAGTCTATCAGACTTCAAACACGCGTTCAGTTTAATTGCTTACATCACATTTCTCAGTACTACCTCTATATTCACTCTTACTGCATTATTCTAAAAACCTGTGTTTAAGTATCTTCCACCGCTCAACGAGCATAACCTTCCTTATCCTGATACGATTCACCCAATTGTGGTGCATTTCGTGATTGCGATGGTGCTATTTGCAGTGTTTTGCGATATCCTTGCGTATTTTACAAAAAATGCCAAGTTGTATGAAGTTAGTTGGTGGAATCTAGCCTTTGCTACGGTTTCAATATTTATTGCGATTATTTTTGGACAGATTGAAGCAGGTTTAGCAGAACCTTACGCTGCATCGGTTTCAACTCTCAATGCTCATACAATTTTGGGCTGGTCGCTTTCGGGAATTCTGGCGATCATCACCGCCTGGCGCTATGTAATTCGGTTACAAGAAAGACCACAGCTACCCATTCCTTATTTGGCGGTGAGTGTGTTGCTAGCTGGGCTAGTTTGCGTTCAGTCATACCTCGGTAGCTTACTTGTGTGGGTTTATGGCTTGCATACAATTCCTGTAGTAGAAGCAATTCGAGGAGGTCTGTCATGAATCCAGACCTGCTGAAACAGTGGGATAGTTTGGGAGTTAATGGATTGCCTTACATCATTCCTATTCATCCCAATTTAGTGCATCTCACTTTGGGGTTATTTATTGTTGCGATCGCCTTTGATATTGTCGGGGCGTTGTTTCCCGTCGAGAAAGCAATTTTTAAGTTTCTGGCGATCCCCGTTACCCGCTCATCACTGTTTGATGTCGGTTGGTACAATCTTTTGGCATCAGCCGTCATTACCTTTTTTACGGTCATGGCTGGTTTATTTGAAGTTTCATTAGCTGTACCGCTTGCAGATGTCAAGAGTGCGTGGGGGCTTCATGCCTTGGAAACGATGATTCTCCACAGCGTCGGGGGAGTCCTCATTTTGACCTTGATCGTAGGAATGACTGTTTGGCGTGGCTTTCAACGCTATCAATGGCGCAAAGACATGGCAAGACAAGTACAGTGGAGTTATCTTGCAGCTGGTTTATTTGTTTTTGCTCTGATGTTTGTACAAGGAACACTGGGCGCGCATCTGGGTGCTGAGTTCGGCATTCATGTGACAGCGGCTCAAATGCTGCACTTAGGCGAAAATCCGAATCAATTATGAGGCAGTAGTAAGCATTGCGTTTGTCTGCCACTTGTACAAAATTATCGTATTTGCAGTTCTCATTTATGGTGCGATCGCTGTCATGATGAAACTCCGTGCAATTATAGTTATAAGTATCTATGCCATCCTGGTGGCGCTGGCTAGCTTTTGGATGGCGAAACAATCATATTCTTGGTTTCCGCCAGAAGCAGCAGCCGAAGCAAAGTTACTTGATGATTTATTCAGTCTCTTCACTGGATTAGGCACGTTCATTTACTTAGGTGTAATTGGACCTTTTCTGTACTCATTGGTCTTTCATCGAGCCGGTAAGTATGATCTCAGCGATGGTCCCCCCATAGAAGGTAATACCTGGCTGGAGATTGTCTGGACGGCTGTCCCCTTAGTTTTGGTATTAACGCTTTCCTTCGTTAGCTATCGGACTTACGAGAAAATGGCGGTGCGCGGCCCAATGGAACTAGTACACTTACATATGCCGCAGATGATGCAACCTGCTTACGCTGAACCTTTTGATAGCACGCCGCAGCAGGAGATTCAAAAAGCAGTAGAAACGGCTCCGATTGAGCAAATTAACGTAATTGCTAAACAATGGGCATGGATTTTCCACTATCCACAACAGGATATCACTAGCACCGAGTTACATTTACCTGTTGATCGCCGCGTACGGTTCACATTACGCTCCGAGGATGTGTTGCATGGTTTTTATATACCAGCTTTTCGCCTCAAGCAAGATGTCGTTCCCAATCACGAAATCGATTTTGAACTGACTCCGGTGAAAACTGGAACCTATCGCCTGCGCGATTCGATGTTTAGCGGTACTTACTTTGCGGCAAATCAAGCTGATGTCGTTGTTCAACCATTCAACGAGTATCAACAATGGCTTGCCGATGCTGCTACTGCGTCGCCTAGCCCTGCGTTTAATCAGGCTGCTTTTGAATACAGCAAAGCTAATGACCGCGAAGGTGCAACAAAAGATAAAGTAGCCGTTCGCGGTTGGGAGACAATCCCACCAGCAGCACCACCTGTAGTGAATTATGCTCCCAAGCATGAACCTGATAGCCCGCCTGCTTAAAGTGGCTTGCTTTGATTAAGAGCGATCAAGGATGAGTAATTTTATGACAAACATTTCGCTTGAGGCTCCAGAAGTCGTTCGCGGACAGCCCTACCCTGGTGCGCCCGATAACTGGAAGCGATTTTTTACCTTCAGCACCGATCACAAAGTCATCGGCATTCAATATATCGTCACATCGTTCTTCTTTTTCTTGATCGGTGGTACGTTTTCGATGATTATGCGAGGCGAACTGATTACCCCCGATGCAGATTTAGTCGATCGCACTGTTTATAATGCGCTGTTCACAATGCATGGCTCAATCATGCTGTTTATGTGGACATTTCCCGTTTTGGTCGGACTCGGAAATTATTTAGTACCGCTGATGATCGGGGCGCGCGATATGGCATTTCCCCGACTTAACGCGGTTTCTTTCTGGATGATTCCTGTAGTAGGCATTCTCATGCTATCCAGTTTTCTCGTCCCAGGAGGTCCATCGCAGTCAGGATGGTGGGCTTATCCGCCAGTAAGTTTGCAAAACCCGACAGGAAATCTCATCAACGGACAGGTGTTATGGATTTTGGCAGTCGCAATTTCCGGCGTATCTTCGATCATGGGCGCGGTGAATTTTGTCACCACCATCTTTCGGATGCGTGCACCAGGAATGACCTGGTTTAGAACACCTGCGTTTGTATGGTCGGTACTAGCGGCGCAGTTGATTCAACTGTACGGGCTACCAGCGCTGACAGGCGGTGCGGTGATGCTGTTGCTCGATCTTACGATCGGTACGAGTTTTTTTGCTCCAGAGCGGGGGGGTAATCCTATATTGTATCAACATTTTTTCTGGTTTTACTCGCATCCGGCAGTTTATGTCATGATTCTGCCAGTATTTGGGATGTATTCTGAAATTTTGCCCGTTCATGCGCGTAAACCGTTATTCGGCTATCGCGTGATCGCAGCGTCATCAATTCTCATCACAATCATTAGTGGCTTTGTGTGGGTGCATCATATGTTTGCTAGTGCGACTCCTGGCTGGATGCGGATGTTTTTCATGGTGACGACGATGCTAGTCGCAATTCCCTCTGGTATCAAAGTTTTTGGTTGGGTAGCAACGATTTGGGGCGGCAAAATTCGCTTCACGACACCAATGTTATTTGCACTTGGTGGCATTAGTAACTGGGTATTTGCCGGAATCACAGGAATTTTTCTTGGATCAGTGCCGATTGATATTCATGTCAATAACACTTACTTTGTCGTGGGACATTTCCATTACGTGCTGTATGGCGCGATCGTCATGGGGATCTATGCCGGAATTTATCACTGGTTTCCTAAGATGACTGGACGTATGTATTACGAAGGTTTGGGCAAGCTGCACTTTGCGCTAACTTACCTAGGAACCGCGTTAACCTTCGTGCCGATGCATCCCCTAGGATTAATGGGAATGCCACGTCGCGTCGCCTCCTATGACTTAGAATTTGCCTACTGGAACGTCATCGCGAGTATTGGCGGTTTTCTGTTAGGACTGTCTACACTACCATTTATTCTCAACATGGTGAGTTCCTGGATTCGCGGCGAGAAAGTGGGTAACAATCCTTGGCGAGCCTACGGCTTAGAGTGGCTTACCTCATCACCCCCAACGGTGGAAAACTTTGAAGAACTGCCAATTGTGGTTTCGGGTCCCTACGGCTACGGTAGAAATCAACCACTCGTAGGAAATACTCCTAATCCAGAGTTGACTGAATTTCCTGAATCTCTCACACAGCAGCAAACATCATGACAGTAGAAAGAGCGAACCCCTCCGGGGAGCTACGCAACGCACAAAACGTTGAAGCTAACGTTCGACAGCACCAGGAACATGACGCAGCAGGTAATAGTAAGTTCGGCTTTATCGTGTTTCTGCTGTCGGAAAGCGTTATTTTTCTGAGCTTCTTTGCAGGTTACATTGTCTACAAAACCACGACTCCTGATTGGTATCCACCAGGGGTAACAGGGTTGGAAACAAAAGAACCACTGATTAATACGCTCGTACTGGTATCGAGTAGTTTTGTGATCTACGTCGCTGAGCGTTATTTACACGATAAAAAACTGTGGGGCTTTCGCCTCTTTCTCTTAGCCACTATGGCAATGGGCAGCTATTTTCTATTCGGACAAGCTGTGGAATGGCAGGGTTTACCCTTTAGCTACCAGTCAGGTGTGTTCGGCGGTACATTCTTTTTATTAACAGGATTTCATGGCTTGCACGTTCTCACTGGAATTCTCCTGCAAGCATTGATGTTGGTGCGATCATTTATCCCTGGTAATTACGACAACGGTTTTTTTGGTGTTGAAGCAACGTCTTTATTCTGGCACTTTGTTGATGTCATTTGGATTGTGTTGTACACGCTAATTTATGTTTGGCAGTAGGAGAATCCCATGATCGTTGACGACCAATACTATGACGTTATTATTGTTGGTACGGGCGCAGGTGGTGGAACATTAGCACGCAAGCTAGCACCCACAGGGAAAAAGATCTTGCTGCTTGATCGCGGAGAATTGATCTATCGCGAAAGCTCAGAATTAGTCGATACAGAAATTTTCAAAAAAGAGCAATTTCACGCGCCTGAATCTTGGTATGACAATACAGGAGAGCCATTTTATCCGCAAACGTACTACGCCGTTGGTGGAAATACAAAGATCTGGAGTGGCGTTTTGCAGCGAATGCGCGAACGTGACTTTGAGGAAGTAAAGCATCAAGGCGGAATTTCTCCTGCATGGGCACTGCAATATCAAGACTTTGAGCCTTACTACACTGAAGCCGAGAAGTTATATCAAGTACACGGTAAACTTGAAGATGACCCCACCGAACCGCCGCATAGCGAACCTTATCCTTTTGCAGAAGTGGCGCACGAGCCAATGGTGCAACGCATTGGTGAAACGCTCACTGATCAAGGGTTGCATCCTTTTTATTTACCGCTAGGATTAGGCGATCGCGGTAGAACTGATGCGGAAGATACCGGAGTTAGCCCCGTTCTCAAGAACGAAAACGTGACGCTCAAAACCTCTGCACAGGTTGTTTGTCTACATACCAACCCATCAGGTTCGGAGATCAAAGCTGTTCAAGCAAAAATTGGCGAACAGTCCTATTTATTTTTGGGTGATATTATCGTGCTTGCCTGTGGTGCAGTGAACTCGGCGGCATTGCTGCTACGGTCTGCTAATGAAAAACACCCGAACGGAATTGCCAATGGTTCTGGTTTGGTAGGACGAAATTTGATGAAACAACTGCTATCGGTTGTAGTGCAGTTAACCGCTACCTCTAATTCTGGTACATTTTCCCGCACGCTGGGGCTAAATGATTTTTATTGGGGTGATAAAGATTTTCCGTATCCGATGGGTCACGTGCAAAACTCTGGGGGCATTTTTCAAGATGTCATTTTCGCCGAAGCACCACCGATTTTGTCTGTATTGTCGAGGCTGATGCCAGATTTTGGCTTGCGACAGTTAGCAACGCATTCAATCGGTTGGTGGCTGAAAACCGAAGATTTACCCCATCCCGACAATCGCGTTCATTATGTGGGAGATAAATTACGAATTGACTATACTGCAAACAATGTAGAAGCGCACGATCGCTTAGTCTATCGTTGGGTTGATGTGTTGAAAAGCGTTGAACAGTCGCAACCTAATGTATTCAATCGCACAACACATCCGCGCAGTGATATGCCGATCCAGGTTGTTGCACATCAGTGCGGTACGTGTCGCTTTGGCGAAGATCCAGCCACTTCGGTATTGGATCTTAACTGTCGCGCCCACGAAGTCCACAATCTTTATGTTGTCGATAGCAGCTTTTTCCCGTCTCATGCTAGCGTGAGTCCTGGTTTAACCGTCATCGCTAATGCTTTGCGAGTGGGCGATCGCTTAATCGAGCAGTTGAAGTAATGCGTTAATTGCATCAACTCATCGCTTAACCCCGCTTGGCGTTCAAATACATTCTTAAATAATTGCCGTAAAAACGGCTGAACTTCGGGTAATTGTTGCCAAGCCGATTCCCGAAAAAAGGTTTCTTTCGTTCTTTTTCGTTTGTTTCTAACGAATTTAAATACTCTTGCTGTAAACAGTGCATAAGCAATAGTCTGAGCATAGTATATCTACAAAGCTCTAATTTTTGTTATCTGCGGTCAGTTGTAGTGTAAGCAGTAGTTCTGTTGTAGAACTTTTTAGCAGTTTATGCAAATCTTCATCTGTCTTTTCAGCTACATAAACTTGAGTCATTGCTTGTTTGATCTGTCGCGCGGCTTCTATATGGCGGTTAGCGATTTCTTCTGCGATATCAGCAGTCAATATCTTTTCTATGATTGCTAAGATTTTGTTGCAAAGCCACAATTTGTATTGCTAACGGTGAAGGTTGATATTGAATAGTAGGAAACATCCAATTAGCAAATTGCGATTGTGTCTGCCTTAACTTTAAAGCCAGTTCGCGCATCATGCCAATACATAGTTGATTTACAATTAATGTCTTGAATAGCATCTTCTTGCACCTGAAAACACAAGATTTGATATAGCAAATGACCTCAGTATAGCCACGGAGAGGTGTAAAAACTAGAAGAATTGCACAGGGATCGTGAAACCTTTAAAATATCACCGAGGTAAAAGTAAAAAATCTGCTGAAAGTGAGTCGGTAGTGAATAGAAAATTATCAATTGTTAATTTTTTAGTGCTGTGCCAAGTAATGAATAACTCTGTACTTGGTTTAAAGCACGCAAAATAAAAGTTTTGCGCGAAAGACAAAATTCAAACCTCAACAAATACGGGTAAGATACCCCTTACTCAAAACTCAAATGTCATTTTTATCTTTAGACTTGAGCTTAACAGGTGAATTAGCCGCTTTATCTGCTGCTTGCTTGTGGGCGGTGGCTTCAGTTATCTATAGTCGCGTTGGACAAACGATTCATCCTCTCGAACTCAACTTGTTCAAAGGTGCGATCGCAGTTGTTCTTTTGCTATTCACTATATTCATTAGTGGCGATGTTCTCCCTCCATTGGCATTTAACGATTATTTATTCTTCATACTAAGTGGAATGCTGGGCATCGGTTTAGGCGATTCTGCGTTCCTGACTGCCTTAAAATACCTCGGTGCGCGGCGAACCTTGCTCATGGAAACCTTAGCACCGCCAATGACTGCAATTTTGGCGTTGCTCTTTCTTCAAGAACAGTTGAGTTTTGCTGCTTGGTGTGGTATTATACTCACTATTGTGGGAATAGCGTGGGTATTAAGCGAAAGAACTCCTAATATTGGCACGCACCACCCAACTCATTTACTACGCGGTATCAGTTTCGGCATTTTAGCCGCGATCGCTTTAGCAACAGGTGCAGTACTTTCTCGCGCTGTGTTTGCCACAACAACTGTTAGCTCATTGTGGGCGGCACTTTTGCGCTTGAGTGGTGGTTTATGCATACTCATACCATGGGTAGCGCTGAAAACACGTAGTTCTGGGCTAAAATTGCCCTCACGACGCGCGATCGCTGCAATTTTCATCGCATCTTTTACCGGAACTTATCTCGGAATTTGGCTGCAACAAACTGCTATTAAATTGACAGCGGCAGGAATTGCGCTAACACTGACTAATACAAGTCCTTTATTTGTCTTACCACTTGCAGCAGCGATGGGCGAACGAATTAGCTTCCGAGCGATCGCCGGTGTAGCAATTGCGATCGCGGGAATTGCTGTCTTATTTTATTTGCAATAGCTGAGTGCATGACTTAGCGGTTAGTTACTACTGACTAGTCACTAGCCACCATTTTGCCACCATTTTTATCATCACTCAGCAACGGATTGCAAATCATGGGAAGTGGATACAGTTTGCGGAACCGCGAATAAATTCGCGATGCTATCAAGCAAATTTCCTCAAAAATAACGATGTTTTAAGGTTCATGAGGATTTTCTTATCATTTTTACGCTTTACTTACAAAAGCGCTTGATTTACCAATTTTCTTCAAAGATTTCGTTAAAGATATGGCATTTTAAGAAGAATTACTTAGGCTAAACAACGTAAGTATTTTTTCTAAAAATATGTTTTTGATAAATCATCGACTTAGGCGCAGTCATGATAAACTGCAAGACTTACTATTGAGAGCCAGGCTTAAAGTAAAGCCTTACTACACGTATTCTGTTAACAACCCGAAATGGTTATTCATGTTTTTGTTCTCGCGATTTCAAGTCATTCGCTCTCATATACAGATTTTTTATCCAAAAGCATTCATTGAGGACTGTTCAGAATCTATCTTTGAAGAGCTTGATGTAGAAACTGTTGTTCAAGCACTACAGAAAGACGGTTTGTATTTAGGTATTCAGCTACCACCGACCATTATTGAAGAAATTGTAGCGTTTACAATGCGCAAGCCGTGTTATGCAAATCTCAATCCACAACTGATGTTTCACATTGATAGTAAAGAACTATGGCAAGAAGAGTATAGTAGTTTTTTTATTGTTAGCGACTACGTAGATCCTGAGCGACATTGCTACGCAATTGAGAAGATTACTCAAGATCCTAAGTTACTTAAAATTGCTGCGACTTACTTCAATGCCAAACCGGTATTTACCGGATCGCGACTTTGGTGGAGTTTTGCAACAAACGCCAATTTCCAAGAAAGACTTAACTTTGCTCAAGAGTTATTTCATTACGACCCGATTGACTATCGTTCGCTAAAATTTTTCTTTTACTTAACCGAAGTTGATGTAAGTACTGGACCGCACGTTTGTGTTCGCGGAAGTCACAAAAATAAGAAAATAACGCATCAATTGACTTTCTTTATAGGTCGTAGCGATCACGATATTAGTCAATACTATCAACAAAAAGATATTTTAACAATCTGTGGCAATATTGGTTTTGGGTTTGCTGAAGATCCGTTTTGTTTTCATAAAGGAACACCCCCCCAGCAACGCGATCGCCTGATGTTACAGATTGAATATTGTTTAAATAACTATCATTTCTAAACCACTGCTTTAAGTGCAAATCGCTTTGATTTCATTAGAACATCCAGAAACGCAAAAACTGCGGGTGTTTGCAGTGTATTCGCCAACACTGCCACTCCGATGATTCTTTCAAGGGGAATCGGTAAAGTACACGCTTGTACTCCTGGTGGTACGGGTTCGGCGGCTAGTCGTGGCAAAATTGCTGCACCCAATCCTTGAACAACCATGCTGACAATTGTTGAATCTTCGCGAACTTCATACGCAATGTTGAGCGGATAATCGGAAAAGCGTAGATGATTGCGAATTCTAATTGAACAGGTATTTGTTGACGGGACAATTAAAGGATATGCGGCTAATTGCTTCCAGTTGATTTGTTTCATCGTTGTTGGAGCAGTTGGCGGTAGCAACACTATATAATCGTCACGTAATAATTCCCAAGTCTCAAATTCATCACTTGCAGGGAGATAAGTAAAGCCAAGATCCGCATGACCTTCCCGCAAAGCTTGTTCAACGTCAATATAGTCGTAATGTTCAGTAATTGTAACAGCAATTTTAGGAAAATGGTTGCGAAACTCGGCAATAACTGCTGGTAAGATGTGCGTTGCAACACTCCGAAAACAGCCAATTCGTACTTGACCTCCGTGCAAACCTTTTTCGAGATTTGCTTCTTTAGCGATTGTTTCGAGTAGTTGTAGTACCTGGCGTGCGTGAGTAATGATCCTTTCGCCCACAGGTGTCGGATGCGCCCCATGACGCCCACGCGCGAGTAAGACAACGCCTAAATCTTCTTCTAACGCCGCGATCGCATGACTAACCGCAGACTGCGATATATCCAAATGTAGCGCAGCCGTACTAAAGTTTCCGTGTTCCGCGACTGCAACTAACGCCCGTAACTGCGAGAGCTTAATTTTACTAGTAATGTCACTCATAGCACTCCATACAAGCAACGTCTATTCTCGCAATCATTTGTAAGTCATGCCATACCCTAAATATGAATTTTATTCATATTTACCATACATAATTTGCTTGGATTGTCAAGAAAAAGATTGTTAGAGTGAGATTGTTAAGAGAAGTGAACGATGCGATGTGAGGTCGTGAAGATTTGGTATGAAGAATTCGATTAGTTCCTTTGATCGAGAAAAACTAGAATTTCTCTATCATCAGCCGACAAGAGTGCAAACCAAAAAAGCTGATTCTTTAGCACCTCTAAAAAGAGTTTGGCAGCGATTTATCAACTATCTCAATACGCAGAACGAACTACAAGTTTGGCAAAGTTCAGACCGCGGTGGTCATACATGGTGGAATGCTTACGATCCAATAACAGGGCGCACGACAAAACGTAATTCTGAAGCAGAAATGCGCGCTTGGATTGAAGAACGATATTACCAATAATAATTAACCAAGGAGAAAGAAGCATGATGTTTTCTGAGCGTAATCAATCATCGCTTAAAGTAGAGCAAAAACAGCAAAAATCACATCATCCCTTACTGCGTCCGCTGATTAACTTCTGGAAGTTTAGCTGTTACTATGCAGATTACAAAGCACGCATTTGGGATGTTAAATAGAGTACTTAACAGCAACTCGCCCCCAGACCGTACTGGGGTTTTTATTTATAACCTTATTCAATAAACCTCCTGCATGAATCACTGATGCCCTCCGACTTTCTTCAGGGCTATCCAAGCGAAGTATACCTTCGTACACTAAAACAAGATTTGGCATTGCTTAGTCAATGTAGGGAATGTATGGATCGTTAAGTAGTTGCACTCTATATAAGCCCCCTAAATCCCCCAGGCTTGGGGGGCGAGGGGGCAAATCATACTTATGTTCAGCAACGCCCAAGATTTTTATGGATAAGACTAGGTCGAGCGAATTTATTCGCGATTCTCTTTACGCAGAAGGTCTAATCGAGTTAGGACATTATAAAAGCTTGTAGTAATTTCCCTGAGGAAAGTTTAATACCATTTAACGAAATAAAAACTACAAATCATTTCTCCTCTACACCTCTGCTCTACAACTTGTTACCGTCATTACATTTATTTACCTCAATTCAAGCGACAATAAAAAGCTTATATAGTTCCGTGGGGTAGTAGATGACATCAAGTAGCTGGGCATTAACACAAGGAGATGGACCAACTGTTGCTGTGGCGCTGCACGATGGTCACGATATCCGCGAAGAAGTCGCCCCGTTACTCAGTGTTACCGAAGCGGATCGCTGGCGCGAAGAAGATCCGTACACTGCTCATTGGACAAAGATTGCCGATACCAGAATTGTTGCACGGCGATCGCGGTTTGAATTTGACCTCAATCGTAGCCGCGATAAATCCGTCTATATTAAACCTGAAGATGCTTGGGGATTAAAGGTTTGGAAAAAAAGACCACCCCGCGTGATCGTGGAGCGTTCTTGGGCAGAACACGACGCCTTCTATGCGATGTTAGAAAAAGTTTTGAGCGATATTGAACGTCGTCATCGTCGCTTCGTTGTATTTGAACTGCATACTTACAATCACTTGCGTTTTGGACCTGATTCACTACCCGCCGATCCGCGCTACAATCCACAAATCAACATTGGTACAGGAACGCTCAATCGTCAGCGCTGGGCACCTGTTATCGACCGCTTTACGCAAGATTTGCGAGCTTTCAACTTTTTGGGTAGACATCTAGACGTCCGCGAAAATATTAACTTCTCCGGCGGTTACTTTCCCCGCTGGGTGCATCAAACCTTTCCTGATTCAGCGTGCGTTTTGTCGATTGAAGTCAAAAAGTTTTTTATGAACGAATGGACAAATGAAGTAGACATCGTGCAATTAGATGCGATTCGTCAAGCGTTGCAATCTACTGTTCCAGGTATTCTAGAAGCTTTAAATCAAGTTGATACGGATGTCGTCAACAACACTTATCAATTTGTTTAATTGCGGTGTTCTTTAAGTAAGAACATTGAAGTACGAACGTTGAACAGTAAAATTAAAACAATACCACCCATAAGCAGAGGACGCGAATCTCGCAGACCTACGGTTTAGAGGTTTGAGGCATGAGTGTAGAAGATCGGCGGATCGGGCTTGAGCAAGAATTTTTTCTTGTAGATGAACTTGGTGTCATTTCGCATTGCGGTGATGAATACTTACAGCGCTGTCAAGAAGTCGCAGTAGCTGAAGGACGTAACCCGCAACATTTTGCACCGGAATGGGTAAAAAGTATGGTGGAAATTAACACACCACCTGCTTACAGCGTGACAGAGTTAGCAACAGAATATCTAGGTAATCTTAAGGTGGCGCTCAAGGTAGCTAAGGAAATGAGTCTCAGACTTTACCCTTTGTCTACATACCCGCTGCACGTCATGCCGACAATTCGCAATAAGCTATGGTATCACGTGCAAGTTCGCACAATTGGCTTTGATCGCTTTATGCACGCGGCGCGGTGTACAGGAACGCACATTCATTTAGATCTCCCAGCAGGAATCATTGACCGACGCGTAGGCGTGTCTTACAACTCTACACCCCAAGCACGCGAAGAACTGTTGAATATTTATAACTTGGCAACAGCGTTAGATCCATCGCTGATTGTACTATCGCGGGCGTGTCCTTTTTACGAAGGACGCGTCATGAAATTTGCAGCGCATACCGTACGTTATCGCGGTAGTGACGTTTTTGGTTGGGAAGGAGTGTATACACATTTGCAATCGGTTGGTGGATTACAGCCGTATGCAGCAGATATTGAAGAATTAGTCGAGTTACAGTTTGCGCGATACTACTCTTGGTTAGCCGCAATGGATCGGGCTGGAGTCGAACGACATTTGTTTAAAGAAGCTGGGGGAAATCTCCTCAAAGCGGCGTGGAATCGCGTGCGACTAAATGGAATTGGTACGGTAGAAATGCGCGGAACCGATAGCAACTACCCCCAAGTGATTTTAGCGATCGCCACGCTACTTTATCATGCAGCACATCGCGTGCGCACTGAACATCTAACTGTTAAACCGACTGAGGGATTACGCATCTTTGAGTTGAACGGCAATATTCTTGCTGTACCAGACTTTTACTATCTTGATGGTGACTTGCTGTATGCTGCGGTGACGGAGGGCGTACAAAGTGCTGAAGTTGTAGCGTATTTAGATTCAATTCTTGATTTTGCACTCCAAGAAGGTGGGGAAGGATCGCACTATCTCAAAACATTAAGATCTGCGCTAGGAGAATATCAAACTACCGAAGCCGAAATTTTGCAAGACTTTTTCCCCACCACAGAAGAAATCTCGCAAGAAGACGGGTTACGCTTGGTACGTCAGTGTTGCGACAAATTAGAACAGCAAGTTGCCTTTCTAGAACAATCGCATTTGGAGATGCTTGCGGAGTAAAGCTAGCACAAAGTCGATACAATCTCTGATGGGGTAGTTACAGGGGCAATACGTAACCCGTGCTAGAGGAATGGATATGGTGCTTCGATTGATGGCGATCGCGATTTTATTCGTTTTGCTGACAGCCTGTAGTAGTGGAATGCAACCAAGCAAAAAACTTGTCCAAAGCGCGATCGCACTGCAACTAGAACAAACACAACAGCAACTCAGTAAACAACTCGGCGTCGATTTCCAAGGCTTAAAAGTCGAACACATTAAGATTGAGCAACGCGAACCTACAGAAATTCAAAGTTTACCATCCTATCACGTTCGCGGTACGTACGACCTTACGCTTAAACTACCACACACATTGACGCAAAAGCAAAATGCTTTTGATGTTTACTTGCAACGTCAGCAAGAAGGTAAGACATGGCGGCTGTTGATTCCGCAAAAAGATCCATCAACTTGGTTGAGCTATTTAATTCGATAATGGTAATAGGTCATTCTTAATCAAGATTTTTACCAATTACCAGTCTCGCTCAAACACTGCACTAATTAGATCAATGCAAATTCCGCGCCTGCATCCAGACACAATTGAAGAAGTTAAGCAACGAGTTGATATCGTCGATGTGGTATCAGAACACGTTGTTCTGCGCAAGCGTGGTAAAGATTATGTAGGTTTGTGTCCTTTCCACGACGAAAAAACTCCGAGTTTCAGTGTTAGCCCAACGAAGCAGATGTATTACTGCTTTGGCTGTAACGCTGGAGGAAACGCCATTAAGTTTTTGATGGAAGTCGGGAAAAGTTCGTTTAGTGAAGTTGTTTTAGATTTAGCGCGGCGCTACCAAGTACCCGTACAAAGCCTCGCACCCGAACAACGCCAAGAACTACAGCGTCAATTATCGTTACGCGAACAGCTTTACGAGATTCTAGCGATCGCTGCTCAATTCTATCAACATGCCTTACGTCAACCACAAGGAGAAGCCGCGCTAGAGTATCTGCAATCGACTCGCAAACTCAGCCTAGAAACCATTCAGCAGTTTGGGTTAGGTTACGCACCGACAAGCTGGGAAACGCTTTATCGCTACTTGGTAGAACAAAAGCACTACCCTGTGCAACTTCTAGAACAAGCAGGATTAATTCGCCAACGACAATCAAAAAACAGTTATTACGATTATTTTCGCGATCGCTTGATGATTCCGATTCATGATATCCAAGGACGGGTCATTGGTTTTGGTGGCAGAACTTTAGGCGATGAGCAACCCAAGTATCTTAACTCGCCAGAAACTCAATTATTCAACAAAGGAAAAACGCTGTTTGCCCTCGATCAAGCCAAATCGGCAATTTCGCACGCAGATCAAGCAGTCGTCGTCGAAGGCTATTTTGATGCGATCGCCCTCCACGCCGCCGGAATTACGAACGCAGTAGCTTCGTTGGGTACAGCGTTGAGTTTAGACCAAGTACGCCAATTATTACGCTACACCGAATCAAAACAACTTGTGCTGAACTTTGATGCTGATGCTGCGGGAACGCAAGCCGCAGAACGCGCGATCAGCGAAATTGCAACTCTTGCGTATCGTGGTGAAGTCAGTTTGCGGATTCTCAATTTACCTGAAGGTAAAGATGCTGATGAATATCTACATACCTACACGCCTGAACACTATCGCGAGATATTACAAAAAGCTCCATTGTGGTTAGACTGGCAAATACAACAAATCGTAGCAAACCGCGACTTGAAGCAAGCGGATCAATTTCAGCAAGTCGCCCAAAAAATGGTGAAGTTGCTTAAATTAATTGATAACAGCGATACGCGCAATCATTATATTTTTCGCTGCGCCGAGTTATTGAGTTTAGGTGATTCGCGCCTGATATCCCTACAAGCTGAAACTCTATCGCAGCAAGTCACACCTGTTCAAAGCAACCGCAAACCCCAACCATTTAAAAAGCAGCAGCAATCATCAGCTTTTCCCCTGACAAGCGATCGCAGTCTCCTCGAACAAGCCGAAGCTTTACTACTACGCATTTACCTACATTGTCCCGAACATCGTCAAGCAATTACTGAAGCTTTACAAGCGCGAGATCTACAATTTAGCCTCTCGCATCATCGATTTTTGTGGCAACAAATCTTAGCAGAAACTGCATTAGAAAATAACCCAGTATCATCTGACGCATCAGATCCCTTATTCTCGCGCCTCCAAACCCGCTGCTTACAATTTGAACGAGAGATGACTTCAATATCACACTTATTTTACTTAGATGAGAAAACTGAACACGATCTGCTGCGTGCGACTCAAGGAGTACAAGCAGCGATCGCGTGCATGGAACGCGTCATGTGTGAAAAACGCTATCGCTTATACCTCGAACTTTGGGAAGCAATCGATCCAAAAGAAGATCCAGAGCGATCGCGATCATACTATGAACTCCTCTACACCGAACAGCGCCGCTTACAACAATTAGATCGACAACGCCAATTTTCCCTCACCGATCTCATTTAACAGCACCAGATTAATGTACGGGCAAGGCAATGCCTTATCTTCTAATCTCTACGACACCACTGCATAAAACTAGAAAGCTACTCCTATATACCTACAGAGCATACGAGATAACCAAAACGTATCGCTCATAAACTACAGCATTTATGAATTAGGAGTAAAAACAATGGCGAACATCAATGGCACCATTTTCGATGACAGCATTAATGGTACAAACTACAGCGACAGCATATTTGCTAATGATGGTAATGACTATGTAAACGGTAAAGACGGCAAAGATGTGATCGATGGCTGGAATGGTAACGATACTCTAGATGGTTGGAAAGGGAACGATACGCTCTATGGTTGGTATGGCAATGACGTACTATACGGCTATGATGGCAACGACAAGCTATACGGTGAAGCTGACAATGATACCCTTTATGGCGAAGCTGGTAACGACTTACTCGACGGTGGTTCCGGTGCTGATGCGATGTATGGCGGCACAGGTAATGATACATACATTGTCGATAGTTTTTACGATACCGCTATCGAGTACCAAAATGGTGGAAATGATACCGTTAAGTCTTCTGTCAGCTTTACCCTCGGCTCGTATGTCGATAATCTCACCCTCACAGGCTACGACGCAATTAACGGCACTGGCAACAGCTTGAATAACAAAGTTGTTGGTAATACTGATAACTTCATTGATGGCTTGTCTGGTAATGATAAACTCTATGGAGATGCCGGAAATGATACTCTACTAGGCTACTACGGCAACGACTACATTGAAGGAGGCGCAGGCAACGATCGCATTGTCGGTGAATATGGTTACGATACGCTTGTAGGTGGCGCGGGCGCAGATACCTTTGTTTTCTACTCTCCCTTCGTAGGAGTTGATACAATTAAAGACTTCAAGTATTGAGAGGGAGACAAAATAGAAGTCTCCGCTTCTGGATTTGGTATCACTCCAGGTGTCAACCAGTACAATGGTTTCAATTTCAACGGCGATACGGGTGCTTTATCGTTCAACGGCACGCAGTTTGCCACACTTCAACTCGGTTCAGGCTTTGTTCCTAGCTTGGACATTACCATTGTTTAAACATAATTGTTTTAATGACTTTAGGCAATCCTTTATGTGGATTGCCTAATTTTTATGTCTTCGTTCAGCTATAAATAAGTCACTTTAAAAACACATCAAAGTTTCCCGTGTTTCTCGCCCTGTTGTTGGGTTAGTTCCTTTCGCTACTTTGCACAGCTTGTCTTGTTCGTCTCGGCGCAACAACACGTCAGTAAAGTCAGCCCCATCAATAATCGCCTTGTCAAATTTAGCATTTGCCGCAAATGCACCTTCTAAAACCGCATCCTTTAAATTAGCATTACTCAACCGCGCTGAATCTAACGTTGCATTCGTCAAATTTGCGCCTTCGAGATTAGCTGACTCTAAGTTCGCTGCAAATAAACTGACACCTTCTAAATTTGCGTGGCTGAAATTGCTGTTACGCAAATTGGCATGATTAAAACTAGAGTCGGTTAAATCACGCCCTGAAAAATCAGAGTTCAGTAAAATTTCTTTGTTGTAATCAAGTGCGATCGCACTGGGAATACTTATATACAGTGGAGACGCGATCACACTCACAACTAGCACCCAAAATGCTATCCAGCGACATACCCTGAATATAGTCTTTACCATCCAATCCTCTCGCCTATAAATCATTCTTATTCCAGCCAATGACAAACCCTCCTGCTTCTTATTATCCCGATATTGGTGTATTAGGAGAAGACCTCGTTGCACAATGGTTACAATTACAAGGTTGCAAAATTCTGCATCGTCGCTGGCGCTGTCGTTGGGGCGAACTCGATATCGTTGCCCAACAAGAAGCTACCACACCATTCGTTACTTTTGTCGAAGTTAAAACTCGTAGCAGCGGAAATTGGGATGAAGGCGGGTTATTATCGCTCACACCACAAAAGCAAGCTAAACTTTGTCGAGCAGCAACTTTTTACTTGACTCAATACCCCAACTTAAACGACTTTCCCTGTCGCTTTGATGTTGCTTTAGTCTACTGTCAACGCTTTAACACTCACTCACCACCACCAATAAATAAGCCAGCAATCTTTGAATCGCTGGCACTACAAGTTAGAAATACTAAATTCAAATTACTCTTGCAAGAATACATTCTCGCAGCATTTGAATTTTATTCAAAGTTGTGAATCCTCAAGAGTTCTGACTAAAGGTGTCTTTACTCAACATTCATCACTCTTTAAGCCAAAGTTTCTGGGCAATAACCTAATCCTCGTACAAATTGCTGGCGGAAAGCTTCAATCTCTTCGCGCTCTGGGCTACCATGAGAGACTATGGCAACTTGATAGCGACGCATGACATCAATCGGTGATTGTCCAGCTTCTAAACTCCAAAGCGCCATATTGACACGCATGGGAGGTTCGTAGGGAATTCCCAGTTCATTGAGAAATGCCCGAAAGTCTCCATCATCTTGAGCATTTAAGGGCGAGTTCATTTTGACTTTTACCACCCAGCCATCAATTTGATGGATCACGGTTACAAATCTGACCGATAAATGCTGCACTTTGTGTAGATATTCAACAATTCTCAAAGTGAGGCTGGCGTTTGCGAGGTAGTAAAGGTATTCCATTTCCGTGGTTGGGAGACGCACCAATCCGACACTTCTATTGTGCCGAAGATAGGCGCTTCATTAATAGGGGAAAACCACCCAATTTAACCTGGGTAGATTCACCCAATTAAATATGTAAGTATGAATTGTAAAAAATTAGCGAAAAAAATCTGCAATCCTACGGTATTTAAAAAGAACAAGATGTGCCTATAAACAATGTAAAAGCTGCGATGGCTTGGCGAAATCAGTAATAATACGGATTTTCGAGTTGAAAACGGCAATACTGTAATATTTACACTCAAGACTATGTTGCGTCAATTATCTGCTCAAGAACAAGACAGCTTATTATCTGCATACGATTATGAATTACCCGAAGAGTTAATTGCCCAAAATCCCGCAGTCCCTAGAGATAGCGCGCGCTTATTAGTTGTTGATTCCACACGCCATCACCATCATCGATTTTACGAGTTACCACAACTGCTGCGATCAGGCGATTTACTGGTGATGAACAATACAAAGGTAATACCCGCACGGCTATATGGGCGTAAGCAAAGTGGTGCAGATGTTGAAGTGTTACTCTTAGAAGAACGCCAGCACAATCAATGGTTAGCCTTAGTCAAACCAGGAAGGCGTTTACCGCCAGGCGCAACGATTGTATTTGCAGGAAATGCAACCGATCCTTTAAGTGCAACTGTATTAGAAATCGACGCAGCGACTGGGGGGCGGTTGTTGCAATTTGATGTTCCGCCAGCAATGTCTTTGCTTCAAGTGTTAGATCAATACGGGCAAGTGCCTTTACCACCTTACATTACAAATTCTCAAGCCACCAGCGAACAATATCAAACAGTATATGCCGAGCAACCTGGTGCTGTCGCCGCTCCGACGGCTGGGCTGCATTTTACTCCAGAGTTACTCACGCGCCTCAAAGGTAAAGGAATCCGTACCGCTTTTGTGACACTACACGTCGGCGTGGGAACCTTTCGCCCTGTAGAAGTAGAAGACATCACAACGCATAAAATGCATGGGGAATGGGTAGAAGTCAGTGCAGATACTGTTGCGCAAATTCGCGAGACACAAGCCCAAGGCGGGAGAGTGTTTGCAGTGGGAACCACAGTGGTACGCTCATTAGAAGGTGCCGCAGTTTCAGGAGAATTACAACCTTTTTGCGGAAAAACCAACTTATTTATTTATCCTGGTTATCAATGGCGCGTTGTCGAAGGATTGATTACAAACTTTCATCTACCTAAATCAAGTTTGCTGATGCTGGTAAGTGCATTAATTGGACGTCAGCGCCTTTTGGCATTGTACCAAGAAGCGATCGCCGAGCGCTACCGCTTTTACTCGTTTGGTGATGCGATGTTGATTTTACCGCAATTTGAATCGATGTGTTGAGTTGCTTTCTTGACAATTGAGCGTAAAAATCGAAAATAGACGTCAATTTTGATTAACCTGGAAAAGATACCACGATCGCGAAAAGTGGATCAGCAGGCAAAGGGAACTATGAAGCGCAAGCAAAAACAGATTTTAAAATCTCTATCACACGGCAGTGGTGTTTTTCTGTCTACTTTTTTACTGTCGGTTGGTGCTGTTGGTTTTGCTAACGCCGAATCCGTTATTCCCGATGCTTCTGAATCCAGGGCGGAAACAACTGTTTTAGCGCAACTTCAGCCACAATCTCCGCCAACAGCACAGGGAAATGTGCAGTCAATATCGCTGACGAATATTTTACTTGCCACTTTAGTTGTGCTACTAGGTGCCGCGTTAGTTTCACTATTTTTATTACGTAAGTTTATCATTCGCGGTGTAGCTGATATTGTGATTATACGGCTGAAAGAACTTGAAGACGTTCAAAATGAAATTGCTAATGCCGATCGCAAAATTCAGGGTATCTTACAAGATGCGGAAGAAATCTTAGACGAGATTAACCACGAAGCCGAAGAGTTACAGCAAGAAATTACTGCCCAACGGGAAAATTTATCTCAAGTACTCGCTCATCTTTCGCAGTCACAGCAACAAGTAACAGCAAAATTAGAGAATCAATTCAAAACTTCAGCACAAGCAATTAAAAAGCTAGAAAATGAGTTTGCAGCGCAATTAGCAAGTCTCAAGCAACAAACGCAGCAGCAACAAACTTTAATTTTACAGAATCTCAAACAGCTACAAGATGACTTTTCACCGCATCTTTTAGAAATTAGAGCCGAAGTTCAAACGCAAAAAGATACAGTTCTACAACATCTAGAACAATCCCGCGTAGAGTTAATCAATCAATTAACACAAATTCAACAACAAACCGAGCAACAACGTAATGCAATTTTTCAAAACCTAGAACAAATTGTATCTGAATTTACTCCTCAAATTTCAACAT
The DNA here is from genome assembly GCF_001904655.1 of Chroogloeocystis siderophila 5.2 s.c.1. NCBI lineage: Bacteria > Bacillati > Cyanobacteriota > Cyanophyceae > Chroococcidiopsidales > Chroococcidiopsidaceae > Chroogloeocystis > Chroogloeocystis siderophila. Next base: position 200,680 of record NZ_MRCC01000009.1, read on the forward strand.
TACACACCGAAGTTCAAGCACAAAAAGATACCGTTATTCAAAATTTACAACGTTCAGAAACCGAATTTGCTGAACAATTAGCACAAATTCAAGAACAATTACAAACACAACGCCGTAATATCTCGCAAGATATTGAACGATTGTTAACAGAGTTTAATCCGCAAATTTCTGAAATTCAATCAGAAATTCAAAGCCAGAAAGATGTTGTACTAGAAAATATCCGACAATCAGAAGTAGATTTAGCTGAACAGTTACAACAAATTCAGCAACAAGCTCAACAACAATACGATGAAACGCTAGATAATTTAGAACAACTAGCATTAGGTTTTAGCCCAGATATATCAGAAATTCAAGCGGAAATTCAAGAGGAAAAAGACGCAATTATCCAAAGCTTACAGCAAGCAAGAAAAGAATTCGCTGTGCAACTTGCACAACTTCAACAACAAGCACAAAAACAGCGCGATTTCTTATTAAAAAATTTGAAAAAACAAGCATCAGAATTTGTCCCGCAACTAACAGAAATGCAAGCTGATGTGCAAGATGAGAAGGATGCAGCTATACAAAGCATCAGACAAACAGAAGCTGAATTTGTCTCGCAAATTTCCGAATTACAATCAGAAATTCAAGAACAAAAAGGTGATGCTGTCTATCAACTAGAAGGTATAGAAACTGAGATAGAAGAACGAATTGGAAGTTTGCAAGATGAAGTGCAAAAACAACAAGAGCTTATCAGAAAAAATCTGAAGCAGCTAGAGGAAAATTTAGCACCCTATTTATCAGAAATTCAAACGGATGCTGTAGAGAAGTTACAGCAACAAAAAGATGCAATGTTAGAGAATTTGCAGCAACTCCAGACAGAAATCGCCGAACAAATCAAAGAATTTCAAGCGCGGATGCAAGCACAAATCGAGCAAGAAATTCAATCGCTGCGATCGCAAGCAACCGAGTTTGCAACTCAAGTCAGCGATTCGCAATCAGGAGTAAAATCGCAGCAAAATGCAACAATCGAAAATCTGGAAAAATTAGCTTCCGAGTGGTCTAATCAACTCACAGCACTTCAATCAGAAATCACGAATCGCAAGGAATTAACGCTAGAAAACCTTGATAAATTAGAAAATAGACTAGAAACAGAACTTGCAGAAGTTAAATCGGACGCACAAGCGCGAAAAGAGCAGATTCTTCAACAATTGGCAGAAATAGCTCCAACATCAATCGCCGAAGCTGCATTAGCTGACGTATCACAGCAAATTCAAGCGCTATCCGAACAATTGGAATTGCTCAAAACCAACTATCCGCAGTTATTCATGCGCCCTGATGATTATATTAATCAGGGAAATGCGTTATTCGCTGAAGGACGTTATCAAGAAGCGATCACCGCCTACGAACAGGCGCTAGAAATTCAACCGAATAACCCAGATGTGTGCTATCAGCAAGGTTTAGCTTTGTGGGAACTCAAGCAATACGAGTCAGCGATCGCCGCGTTTGACAAAGTCCTCGAAATCAAGCCTGATGACGCAGCAAGTTGGTATCATCGCGGGCTAGCGTTGAAAGAACTAAAAAGATACGAAGGCGCATTTGCAGCATTTAGTCAAGTGATTCAAGTTCAACCAGAGAATAGCGATGCGTGGTTTAATCGCGGGATTGTTCTCAGTCGGATGAAACGCTATAAGGATGCGATCGCATCGTACGATAAAGCGATCGAAATCAATCCGAACCATCATCTCGCGTGGGTTGATCGCGGGGTAGCCTTAGGCAAACTGCAAAATCACGAAGAAGCTTTTCAATCGTTTGATCGCGCGGTACAAGTCAAACCAGACGACGCGGTAGCTTGGATGAATCGCGGTATGGCGTTAGAAGTTCTCGAAAGATTAGAAGATGCGATCGCATCATACGATAAAGCGATCAAATGCGATCCCGACTACTACAAAGCTTGGAACGCTAAAGGCTATTTACTCGTTCAACTAGAGCGCGATCCAGAAGCTTTAGAATGCTTCGATCGAGCTTTGCAAATTCAGCCAGACTATCCTAATGCTTATTACAACAAAGCAATTTGCTACGCCTTCCAAGGACAAGTCAAATTAGCCCTAGAAAACCTCCAAAAAGCAATTGAACTCAATCCCAAGTATCGCGCCGAAGCCAGCAGCGATCCTGATTTTGAAAGTATTGCCAATACTCGCAGTTTTCGACAGTTAGTTGAAGGGTAATAGATGAAGCAGCTTCAGGAGCAGAGGGGCTTCAGGAGAAATGATTATTACCTATTTTATTAGTCCGCGCACCATCTAGAACTTTGTTTATCAAGCTGCGACACGAGTCGCCAGGCGTTTTCAGTAAGGATGATACCGTAAATGCAACGAGACAAAATGTTATGGCTAACCAAAGGAGTCGCAGGGTTACTCTGCGTTGGTTTTGGCTTGAGTGTCTTTGGAGAAGCTTTAAGCCGCAAAATCAGTGGTGAAGGTTGGTTTTGGATTGGGACACTCAGCCTTGTATTATTCAACTTTGGTTTATGCTTAATGTTTGATAGCCATAACCACCAACTGCGCATGCAGCAGCGTAGAAGTGATTAGCTTCACGCATTATGTCCAATACAGTATCCGCGCTTCAGGAAAACGGCGTGCAATTTCGCGCTCAAAAAAGCGACGTAGCGTTTTCATGTCGTCGGTATCATAAACATACTTTGTACCGCCAAACTTGTTACGCTTAACGCTTCGCTTTTCTTCTTCCATATCAAGCTTCGAATGCGGATACCAAGTTTGTAAGACTTCTTTTGACTTAGGCGTGAACCGATGCGAAATTAACTCAAAAGTCAAATCGCAACTAAAGTCCAAAGTTGTACTCATTTCATCGAATAGCTGCGTGTAGTGCAATTCCCAGTCATCAATGAGCATAATTGGTGCAATAACGATACCAACGGGATAACCACCACCGCCTTGACTGTGTGGTAAAGCTAATTTGCGCAAGGCTTGCAGGCGCGATGCGACAGATGCGGTACCGCCTTCAAACCGCCCTGAAACAGGTGCAGCATTAACACTGACACGACACCGAGTATGTCCATTGTGCGGCAAGTCGATTAACTCATCAACCGCATCAAACTTAGAAACCCAGCGCAGGTGAGCATTACGACGCGTACCAAAGTAGCGAATACACTCAGCTAAACTACCTGTAAGGTGTTCAATACCGAGTGGATCGGTATAACAACTCACTTCAAATGTTGTTGCAGTACCAGGGCGTTCGTAGGTTGCCAAGTTTTCTAGAATTTGCGGTAAGTTAGCAAATACGCGAATTACTGGTGGACCTTGGAGACTACCTGCAAGATAACAATATTGACAATGTGCTGGACAACCCTCTGCAAGGTGAAATTGCCAATCGGCTGAAGGGGGAATTGGGCTTAGCTTGAAATGACTCGGTGGCGCGGTAACGACTGCAAGTGTCCGCTTAGCGATTTGATACGTCTCGCGTTCAGAATCACCGCGTAAACCGGAAAGGCGATTTTGCGGTAGTTCCTCGATGGGTAAGTTAAGTGCCTGTACGCGTGATAAAATTTGTTGTCCCCACGGTTGATCAAGTGCCGCAGGTGTAAATAAGACACGTTCTGGCATCCATAAGCGCGAAGAGTGTGCTGCTGGTTTAGTTAAAAGACTTGTCATTACGAAGCTTGTCGCTGTGATTGACATACTTCGATCTTAATTGCTGGACAATAGACTTGTAAGCTAATTCTGTAGCGGGTTTTACGCTATTTTTTGTCGCGATCGCTCCCTAGATCTGGCAGACACTAATGGCAATTACAATTATTGTCAGCAGTTACCCCAGGAAGCGCCCAAAATGTTTTCTCATGCAAATGCTGATACAGATGTGATTATCATTGGTAGTGGTATCGGTGGTTTAAGCTGCGCCGCATTACTCGCACGCTATGGCTTTGCGGTGACAGTCTGTGAAAGTCATTCGATTCCTGGGGGTGCAGCCCATGCGTTTGAGCGTCAAGGCTTCAAATTCGATTCAGGACCATCGCTCTACTCTGGTTTATCTTACTCACCTTCGCCGAATCCTTTACGTCAAGTCTTAGATGTGATCGCTGAAGAACTTCCGTGTACTAATTACGATACGTGGGGTTGCTGCTTACCCGAAGGTGATTTTGATACGACTGTTGGTGCTGAGCAATTTTGTGAAGTTCTAGCAAGGTTGCGCGGCAATCAGGCTGTTGCAGAGTGGCGCGAGTTACAGCGCGTCATGGAACCGCTTTCGGAAGCGGCGATCGCTTTACCGCCAGCGGCGTTACGTTTCGATCTCGGTGCAGTACTTACTGTGGGGCAATTTCTTCCGGCGATCGCTCCTCACGCTACAAATATTTTTAAACTCACTGGACCATTCTCGCGCATTATCGATGATGTGATTCGCGATCCTTTTATTCGTAATTGGCTAGACTTACTATCCTTTTTACTTTCTGGACTTCCTGCGGATAGTACTAGCGCCGCTGAAATGGCGTTTATGTTTGCTGATTGGTATCGTCCTGGTGTCAAACTAGATTACCCCATTGGGGGTAGCGGGGCGCTGGTTGCGGCTTTGGTAAGGGGATTTGAACGTTACGGCGGTAAGTTGCAGTTAAACGCACACGTTGAGCAAATTCTTGTTGAAAATAATCAAGCTGTAGGAGTGCGACTACGGGGTGGGAAACAACTGCGATCGCGTCGTGCGGTAGTTTCCAATGCCTCGATTTGGGATACGCTCAAACTGTTACCGCTTGAAACTTTACCAAAATTCCGCAAGCAGCGCCAAGCAACTCCTGAATGTGATAGCTTTATGCATCTTCATCTAGGAATTGATGCAACAAATATTCGCTCTGATTTAGCTTGCCACTACATTGTCGTTAACGATTGGGAATTAGGAGTTACTGCACCGCAGAACGTTGTGCTGATCTCGATTCCATCATTACTCGATCCGTCGCTTGCACCCGCAGGAAAGCACGCCATTCACGTTTATACACCTGGAAACGAACCGTATGCAATCTGGGAGGGAATGGATCGTCGCACGCAAGCTTACACGCAACAAAAGCAAATTCGCGCCGAAGTGATGTGGCAAGCTTTAGAACGCATTATTCCTGATATTCGCTCGCGTTGCGAAGTCACCTTAGTAGGTACGCCCCTAACCCACGAACGCTATTTACGGCGACATCGCGGTTCGTATGGTCCGGCAATTTCTGCCAAAGAAGGTTTTTTCCCAGGATCGACAACGTCACTACCAGGCTTATTGTGCTGTGGAGACTCAACGTTTCCTGGAATTGGTTTACCTGCAGTCGCGGCTAGCGGTGCGATCGCTGCAAATACACTCGCCCCCGTTACCAAGCATCTCGAATTTCTGCGGGATATCAGGGTTAGCAAAGCTTAGGCTAGGTTAAGAGAAGTAGTCGATAAGAGAGAAAATATGGCAATTTATCTTGATTCAGCGTTAGTATCTGAAGCTGAAATAGCCAATAAAATCGGTTGGGTGAGAGGAATTACGACAAATCCAACATTGCTCTCAAAAAGTGATTTACCGCCAGAAATCGCACTCAAAAAGCTCACAGCGTTGACTTCTGGACCTGTTTTTTACCAAGTTATGGCACATGAACTCGCAGATATGCTTAGCGAAGCGAGAAAGGCGCGTGAAATTATTGGCGAACAAACTATTTTAAAAATTCCCGCAACATCTGTAGGGTTTCAAGCTGTAGCGCGTTTGTCTTCCGAAATTGATTGTTCTGTAACGGCAATTTATAGTGCAGCCCAAGCCGTGATTGCAAGTGAAGCTGGTGCGAATATGGCGATCGCCTACGTTAATCGTGCAACTCGCTTATTAGGTGACGGTATTGCCTTAGTGCGCGATATGGCAAGTGTCCTAAAAAATAGCAAGACTGAAATTTTAGCAGCGAGTATCAAATCGCCGCAGGAAGCCGCTGCGGCGATTCAAGCCGGAGCAAATCACCTGACGCTACCTTTAGCGATGTTACAAGCAATGACAATCCATGAGTTTTCTGAAATAACGGTCGAGGAGTTTACTCAAAATGGTATTGGCTTAAATTAAAACGAGGCTTTTGGCAATCTGATCAGGTTGCTGGACTTTGTTTATATAACAGCGAATTTATTCACAATTCTTTTTTCTGACCTTTGTGATACTATATCGGCAAACGATTGATATCTCGATTAGAGCCAATGACAACCATTGCGCTTCCTTTTTCGAGGCGATCATTAGGTTCAGGATTGATGACAAACTTGCCGTTATGGCTGACGGCGATCAAATTTAACCCGAAGCGACTGCGAAGTTTCAAGTCAGCGATCGTTTTGCCGTGAAATTCATCAGGAACAATGATTTCTACGATACTATTATCTGGGTCAAGGTCAAAGCGGTCTAAAATTGATGGTTTTGTGAGCGATCGCGCTAGCGCACATCCTGCTTCATACTCTGGAAAGACGACGTGATCGGCTCCCACGCGCTGAAGTAACTTGTAGTGCACTTCCGAAGACGCTTTCGCAACAACGTGAGGAACACCACCTTCTTTCACGTTTAGTGTCGTCACGATGCTCTCTTCAAGATAGTTACCAATCGCAATAATTACCGTATCAAATTCAAAAACTCCCGCTTCTTTTAGTGCTGTGGGTTGCGTCGAATCGAGTTGAACAGCATGGGCAGCGATCTGATCAGTCAAGACTTGAGCAACTCTTTTTTCATCAATATCCGTTGCTAACACATCATAACCCAAATGATACAGTGTCGAACATACCGCTCTACCAAATCGCCCTAGCCCGATCACCGCGAATTGATGATTACCTTGGCGCAGACTGCGGAAAAAACCTAAAGAAGATAGATTCACGCTTGATCCCTTAAACGAGAAAACTCTATACGATTCAAACCATGTTTAAAATGCTTGATTTCTACCCTAGCAGTGTATGGTTCGCTTCGTAACTAGACAACAAATAATTCTTCTATAACTATCCTACTAATAGGTTTTCTTCAGGGTAGTGAATTGCCCGCGGGCGCGGATCTCCTAACAGTGCAGCCATCAGTAGCAAAATTCCGACTCGTCCTACATACATTGTCGCGATTAAAATGAGCTTACCAGCGCCAGAAACACTCGCAGTGATTCCGGTTGACAGCCCCACTGTGGCAAACGCAGAAACAACTTCAAACAAGATTTGGATAAAGTTTACCGTCGGATCTGTGATCGAAATTAAAATGGTTGCCAAAATCACTGTTATTGTTGAGCCAACGACAACACCAATAGCCTTTAATATCAATGATATCGGAACTTGCCGCTGATACATTTCGACTTCTTCTTTACCTTGTAAAATTGCTTTAGTACAATTTGCTAATACTCTGGCTGTGGTTGTTTTAATTCCGCCGCCAGTCCCACCAGGACTTGCACCAATAAACATTAAGGCAATCGTTAAAAAGAGTCCAGCAGTTGTCATGCGACCAATATCTATGGTATTGAAACCTGCGGTTCGCGTTGTAACTGATTGAAACCAAGCTAAAACTAATTGGTTGCCAAAACTAATATTACCAAAGGTGTCAGGATTCCTAAGTTCAATAAATAGAAAAGCGATCGTTCCCATAACAAGTAATGCTAACGTTGTACTTGTTGCTACTTTAAAGTTGAGCGAAAAGACCGCACGATGTGGTTTTTTCAGAAAGCGATCGCGCATCCATAAATACATCTCAAAAATGACTGGATAGCCGATACCACCGAGAATAATCAACAGCGAGACAGGAATAATTAGCGGTAAATAAAACTGATATCTTACATAACTATCAGGAAATAAACTAAATCCTGCATTATTCCAAGAATTAATGCTATGAAAAATTGCTAGCCATAAAGCTTGGTTGAATCCATAATCAGCGTTGAATATTGGTAGTAGTAATAAGACTCCTGTAATTTCCATAATCGCTGTTAAAGCAATTATAGAGCGTAGAATTTGCGTACTACCGTGAATTCCTGGGCGATCTAAAGATTGTTGAATCGCAATTTTATCTTTAAGGCTAAATCGCCGTCCCAAGAGAAGTAAAAGAAAGGTGTTGGCTGTCATATAGCCGAGTCCACCAATTTGCACCAACATTAATAAAAAAAGCTGACCCCAGAACGAAAAATAGGTTCCGGTGTCTTCAACAGCTAATCCTGTGACGCAAACCGCAGAAGTTGCTGTAAACAAGGCAACAATGGGGTCATTCCACGTTCCGCTGCTAGTCGAAAAAGGCATCATCAACAAAAGAGTTCCGACAGTAATCACAGCGAGAAAACCGAAGCAAATCGAGCGAGAGACAGTCATAGGTTGGGAAAAAACAAGGGAAAAATCGCAAAAAAGCTCAACTCAATTTAAACCACACATGGTAGCCTACGAGTATCATTTGCTAGGCTAATTGCTTTTTTGAGTTCATGAGTGCAACACTAAATCAACGAATTCAGCAATTCTATGACGCTTCGTCGGGACTGTGGGAACAAATTTGGGGCGAACATATGCATCATGGCTATTATGGTGCAACAGGCAACGACAAAAAAGAGCGCCGACAAGCCCAGATTGACTTAATTGAGGAATTGCTCAAGTGGTCTGACGTGCAGCAAGCCGAAAAAATTCTAGATGTAGGCTGTGGAATTGGTGGTAGTTCTTTATATTTAGCAGAAAAGTTTCAAGCTCATGTGACAGGAATTACGCTTAGCCCTGTACAAGCGGCAAGAGCCACCGAACGCGCCCAAACTGCCGGATTGAGCCAAAATACACATTTTCAAGTTGCAGATGCCTTAAATATGCCATTTGCGGATGCAACTTTTGACTTTGTGTGGTCCTTAGAGAGTGGCGAACATATGCCTGATAAAGTGAAGTTTATGCAGGAGTGCTGTCGGGTACTCAAGCCTGGTGGTAAGTTGCTGATGGTAACATGGTGTCATCGTCCAACAGATGGTGTTGCAGGGGAACTAACGGCGGATGAACGTAAACATTTAGAGGAAATTTACCAAGTTTATTGTTTGCCTTATGTGATTTCGTTACCTGAGTACGAAGCGATCGCCCGCAATCTTGGCTTACACGATATTCGCACGGCAGATTGGTCTAAAGCTGTTGCGCCGTTTTGGAATGTGGTGATTGATTCTGCATTGAATCCTGGTGCGATTTTGGGGTTGCTGTTTTCAGGTTGGGGAACAATTCAAGCGGCGTTGTCTTTGGGATTGATGAGTCGCGGTTATGAACGCGGATTGATTCGGTTTGGTTTATTGTGTGGTCAGCGGGGCAAGGCACTGTCTTGCCCATACAGAGGTTGATTGATGAGTCAGGTGTTTGAGCCAGAGTTAAAGCAATTAGGGTGGCGTGGCTGGTTATATGCATTGTGGAAATTTGCCCGTCCGCACACGATTATTGGCACGAGTTTGAGTGTGTGGGGCGTGTATCTCATTAGTTATGCGATCGCTTCTGCCTCACGTGTAGATTTACTCGCGCCTTTGGGGGCTTGGATTGCTTGTTTGTGTGGCAATGTCTATATTGTCGGGCTAAATCAGCTAGAAGATGTGGCGATAGACAAAATTAATAAGCCACATTTGCCGATCGCATCGGGTGAGTTTTCGCAACGTACAGGTCAGATTATTGTCGCAGTCACAGGAGGGCTGGCGCTACTCTTGGCGTGGGTGTTGGGACCGTATTTATTCGGGATGGTGGCGATTAGTTTAGCAATTGGAACTGCGTATTCTTTACCACCAATTCGCTTGAAGCGGTTTCCGTTTTGGGCGGCATTGTGTATTTTCTCAGTACGTGGTGCGATTGTGAATTTGGGGCTGTTTTTGCATTTTAGCTGGGTGTTACAGGGCAATCGCTCGATTCCTCCTGCTATATGGGTATTGACAGCGTTTATTTTAGTGTTTACGCTTGCAATCGCAATCTTTAAAGATATTCCAGATATCGAAGGCGATCGCCAATATCAAATTACGACTTTGACGATCAAGCTAGGACAAAAAACTGTCTTTGATTTGGCACTTTGGGTACTCACCGTTTGCTATTTGGGAATGTTGCTGGCGGCTTGGCTACCGCAAGTGAGTACCGTATTCCTGATTAGCACGCATTTACTTTTACTGGGGTTGATGTGGTGGCGAAGTAGACAAGTTGATTTACAAGATAAAAGTGCGATCGCGAGTTTCTATCAATTTATTTGGAAACTCTTTTTCCTGGAATACCTAATTTTCCCTGCTGCTTGTCTGCTAGCTTAAAAAAAACAGGCTACTTTTCTGCAAATGACTGACACGCCTCAACTTACTGTATTTGCAATTACCGTCGTCGGAATTGGTTTAACGATCTTGGCTTTCTTTATCCGCGAGGGAGTCATTACCTCCAACATTTACAAGCAGGGAGTTAAACTTTATCAAGACAAAAATTACAGCGCCGCCGAAGCCGCATTTCGTCAAGTAATTGCGCGTCACCCAAGTAATGATTTAGCGCGGTTATTGCTAGGAGATACTCTACTACAGCAAGATCGCGTAGAAGATGCGATCGCCACTTGGCAAGAACTAACAAGCCGCGCACCAAAAAATGTTGACGCGCATCTGCGTTTGGGAATGGCGTTGCTAAAATCGAATCAATTAGAAGATGCGATCGCCTCTCTCGAAACTGCTAAAAACTTATTTCAAGCCCAACGCAATCCGCAAAAGGTCCAAACCGTCACCCAACTTCTCCAAGAAATTCATCAGCAACAAAGTCCCCCAAAATTAGGGGATTTAGGGGGCTAGTTAATTATTCGCGCAAGAGGTTTAACCACTCACCTTGTCGTGACATTTCTTTATCTACTTACTTTCAAGCATGAATGCTCAAGGCAAAGTTTATCTTGTCGGTGCAGGATTAGGTAATGTCGGCTATCTTACGGTAAAAGCGCTACAACTTTTAGCGCAAGCCGAAGTTTTGATTTATGATGCGCTTGTTGATGACCAACTATTACAGTTAGTCCCAGAAAACTGTCTTAAACTCGATGTGGGAAAGCGTGGCGGAAAACCGAGTACACCACAAGCAGAAATTAACCACCTATTAGTAAAACACTGTCAACTTGGCAAACAGGTTGTTCGACTAAAATCTGGAGATCCGTTCATTTTCGGGCGATCAGCGGCTGAAATGAAGGTTCTGATGGCACATAACTGTCGATTTGAAGTTGTCCCAGGAATTTCCTCAAGCTACGCAGCCCCCTTACTTGCAGGAATACCTTTAACCGATCCGAATATAAGTAGCTGTTTCGCGGTTTTTACTGCGCACGAACCGGAAAAACTCGATTGGGAAGCACTAGCGCGGTTAGAAACCCTCGTAATTTTGATGGGAGGGAAACAATTATCAGTAATTGTACAGCAATTATTACACTACGGGCGATCACCGCAAACTCCTATAGCAATTGTTAAGTGGGCTGGAACTCAAAAACAACAAATTTGGACGAGTGACTTAGCAAATATTCAAATAGTCACAGCAGGTGTTTCACTTTCACCGGTCGTGATGATTATTGGTGAAGTTGTTGCGCTCCGAGAGCAGTTAAATGCAAAGATAGAAATTGAATTTCCGGCTCTTGATATGTTACCTGACCAACCTCTGCTCGGCAAAACAATTCTCGTGACACGATCAGCAGGACAATCTAGCAATGCACGCGATCACCTCGCGACGCTGGGTGCTAATGTAATTGAAATGCCCACACTAGAAATTAGTCCGCCTTCGAGTTGGGAAGACTTAGATCAGGCGATCGCTCATATCGCGGATTTTGATTGGTTAATTCTGACTTCTACGAACGGTGTAGAGTACTTTTTTGCAAGATTGGCAACACAAGGCAAAGATGCACGGGCTTTAGCAGGAGTCAAAATTGCTGTCGTAGGTGAAAAAACTGCCCGAAGCTTAGCACAACAAGGTTTACAGCCAGATTTTATTCCCCCAAATTTTATTGCTGATTCTTTAGTAGAACACTTTCCCGAACCTTTACAAGCGAAAAAAGTATTATTTCCGCGAGTTGAAACCGGAGGCAGAGAAGTTTTAGTCAAAGAATTTACTATGAAAGGTGCAGACGTTGTCGAAGTCGCTGCATATGAGTCGCGTTGTCCGCAAACGATTTCCCCAGATGCGTTAAAAGCTTTACAACAGCAAGCCGTTGATGTGATTACATTTGCAAGTTCCAAAACTGTTCAAAATTTCTGTCAGTTGTTAGCAAATCATGGCGGTGCTAATTTAGACTCTGTTTGTATTGCATCAATTGGACCTCTCACTTCTAAAGCGTGTCAGCAACAATTTGGGCGAGTCGATATTGAAGCTAGCGAATATACTTTAGAAGGGCTTACACAAGCAATTGTGCAGTGGGCACAGCGATGATGACTCACCGTCGTATTATTGGGTTAACAGGTGGCATTGCGACAGGAAAATCGACCGTTGCACATTATTTAGCGACGCATCACCATCTACCAATCTTGGATGCAGATATTTATGCACGAGAAGCGGTTGCAATGGGTTCTCCGGTTTATGATGCGATCGCCCAGCGCTATGGTTCAGATCTATTCCTCAATGATGGTTCGCTGAATCGCAAGCAGTTAGGAGACATTATTTTTAATAACGCAGAAGAACGAACTTGGTTAGAACAACAAATTCATCCTTATGTCCGCGATCGCTTTGCTGAAGCAATGCAACAACCGTATCAAACGATCGTATGTGTCATTCCATTGTTGTTTGAAGCAGGTCTTACTCATTTAGTGACAGAAATTTGGGTTGTGGTTTGTTCTCCACAACAGCAACTTGCAAGATTGATGCAACGCAATCAACTCACCCGCGAACAAGCACTAGCCCGTATCAATAGTCAAATGTCGCTAGCAGAAAAAGCATCCCGCGCTGATGTTGTTTTAGATAACTCCTCTACACCAGAAGCATTACTACAACAAGTTGATGCAGCTTTGTCATCAACTATAGATCTTCTCCAGGAATCGCAGACGCCTTCCGACTAAAGTCGAGGCTATCAAAACGAAGTCCACCTTCGTAGTACTTCGTTTGTCTAGCGGTGAATTCATTCGCCAAGCTTATATAGTAATCTCGTTGGGGTAGTTAGGACATCGAACACGCTAAGTTGATAGTTGACAGTTGATAAAGTCTTCCCAGACTCTCTTCACTTTCAACTGATCTCTGACCCCTGACCTCTGCTATAAAATATCTGGATCTTCACCCAATTCGCATAATCTTGCTGCAAGTCTTTCAGATTTTTGACGTTCAGCTTCGGCGCGTTGGCGTTCAGCTTCTTCCGGTAACAACACGAGCCCCGATGAGTCATAAAACCGCAACCATGTAGCGTTATCATCTTCGACGACTCCAGTCCACGTACCCAACCATAAACCTAATGTGTGACTCCACAATAAGTTTTGCTCATTAGCTGCAATAGGTTGATAGCCCCGGTCAAGATCTAAATGCCATCCTTGTAGTGAGTTAGCGTCAAAAGGATCGAAAACGAAATAGTCGCGTGTTCTAAATACCTGCTTGTATAAGGTTTTCTTTGCTCCTAAGTCAACTTCCTTAGTGCTTGCCGACAGTAATTCAACAATCACATCAGGATAACGTCCGCCTTCTTCCCAGACAACCCAACCAAGACGAGAAGGATCGTTATCAACTCCTAAGACAACAAAAAAATCAGGTTCGCGAAAATCGCGATTTTTCGCTTAGCGGCTACTGTAGTAGATGAACATATTGCCACCTGTAAAAAAATCCGTGCGTTCAGCCCAGTGGTGTTTTAACGAACGGATCAAGACATTCATAGCAATTCGATGACGATTCGTTTCCAAGGGTTCTCCATCGTCGAAAATTAAGTCTGTAGGTGGCATAGGAGGCTGCCAATCTACATCATCCCAAGTCTGGTTTTCGGTTGTCGTTTCTATGGACATCCCGTTAGCCTCCCGATACAAATTAATATTTATACTGCTTCACCACCAACAACAACATCGCGAATCCGCAAACTAGGACCACCACAACCTACAGGTAAACCATTTTGCCCGCCTTTACCGCAACCGCCAGATTCATCCCAATAGAAATCATCACCGATCGCTTCAATATCTGCCAAAGTTTGAAACACATTACCCGATAACGTCACATCGCGTACAGGTTCGGCAATTTGCCCGTTGCGAATCATCCAAGCTTCACCGGCACTGAAGGTAAACATTTCACCGTTTGTCATTCCTCCTAGCCAGTTACGCGCATAAACTCCTTCTTTAATTCCAGTAAATAAGTCTGCTACAGAAGTCTTCCCTGGTTCAATCCAAGTATTCGTCATGCGCACAATTGGCGCATAGTGGTAATTGAGGCACCTTGCATTACCCGTTGCAGTTTCCTCTAATTTGCCAGCCGTTTCGCGCGAGTGCAAGCGCCCAACTAATACGCCGTCTTTAATTAGTTGCGTTGTTGTTGCAGGCGTACCTTCATCATCATAAAAATAACTTCCACGATGTCCCGCAGGTGCCGCACCATCAAAAATTTGCAATTCTTCAGGTCCAAATCTACGCCCAAGACTCATTGCTTCTAGCAAATCGGGATTTTCATAAGCCATGTCTGCTTCCGAAAGATGACCAAAGGCTTCGTGAACGAATAAACCGCTGAGAATGGGATCGATAACGACGGTGTAAGTGTTACCTTTGACCGATGGTAGGGATAAAGCAGCGATCGCGCGTTGTGCTGCGCCAATGACTTGTTCGTCTAGACTTGTGAGATCTTCGTAGGCTTTGCGCGAACCTGTCGTTTCTCTTCCAGTTTGTACCGTATCGCCGTTTCTGGCGGTAGCTGCAAAGCGCATTTCCATATCTACCCAAGCTTGTTCGATGAGAGTCCCCTCGGAACTTGCGAGGACAATTCGTTGGGCGCTATCGCTGTAACGGACTGAAGTTGTGGTGATGCGCGAATCGATACTTTTGAGCATTTCGCTGTAGCGATCGCACAATGCTTTTTTTGTCGCTAAAGAAACGTCTCGCGGATCAGTACCACTTAAAGGAACAAAACAGCTATCTTGTACAGGTTCCACATCAGCTAAGCGCGTTTCTTCATCACCGACGAGCCGCGCGGCTGAAACGGCTTCCTCGATTCTTTCCGTAATGGTTTCTAGCTGATTAAAGCTACTTAAACCCCAACCACCTTTGTAGCAAGCCCGCACTTGTCCGCCAATCGAAATTCCTTCGCTGAGGGTTTCTACCTTGTTGCCACGCAGTAAAATATCAGTACCTTCCGATTCTTCAAGGCGAATCATTAGATAATCAACACGGTGAGCATACCGCGCGATCAACTCGGTTAATAAATTTTGAGCATCAGCGAGTGGTGAGGGCATAGTCAACAGCTTTTGACGAACTGCTTCTATTGTGCAATTAATTTGGGCAGTTAGTGCTATTTGTATATAGTAATTCTAGTTGAGTTGTCAGGTTTTCTTGGAAACGAACCAATAAGTACACCTAGTATGCAAAGGAAAGACTGAGAAAGAGTTTTTCAAAATAATTTAAAATTACTTCATTTATCTACTTGATTTATAATAGAAAATTATGAAATACTGCTATTTATTAGAGATTATATATATACGAAGGTAGCGACGTTAGTGTGGTAGGTAAATCAGGAGGTTGGTTGAGAATTACTTATCCCTACAATGGCTGGGTAAGTGGAAATATGATTGGTACAGATTGTCGTCAAGCGCTCCTACGAATTCTGGAGGTCGTTATCCATGCACAAGAACAGTTAGCCTGAATAGTAAAGGAATTTTGAGTACCATTAGACAAACACCTACTTGGGCCGAATTAACCAAACAAGAACGCAAAAGTATTAGAGAAAATATATGGTGGGACTATCTTAACGAGTATGGTTCTGAACCGTTAATATTAGATTTTTATACTTCTCGTGGATATCATATTGCGCAATATAGTATTCGTTGTCGAGGGCGTTGTTTTCCAAAAGAATAATTTCAGCGATCGCACATACGCTGCTATGAATAAGTATAATTAATAAATCTTTTAAATAGACGAGCTACTATCAAGTTGCGATCGCGCTGATTATTAAGCTTACAATACTCGCTGACGCTCTTGTACATATTAAGTGTGAGCGTGAGTGAGTCATGTTATTTAAATTACAAAAGCCAGGATTCAGATTATTGATTAGGGTGGCAATCGCATTTTTTGTGCTTAACCTCGTGTTAGGCTTGCATCGCTACTACAGCTTTTACGCGACGTTTGACCAAGGCATTTTTAATCAAGTATTTTGGAACAATCTTCACGGCAGATTTTTTCAAAGTTCGCTTTCCTCAAGTTTGTCTACGAATGTCGTGCATAGTGGCGAAATTCCCGAAGTTTACTATCACCGTTTAGGACAACACTTCACCCCAGCCTTACTGCTGTGGCTACCGATTTACGCCTTGTTTCCTTCGCCAGCGACTCTTACAGTTTTACAAGTGTCTTTTGTGACTGCGGCGGGTTTAGTGTTATATGCGCTAGCGCGACACTATATTGCACCACCAATCGCAGCAATGATTACTGCTAGCTTCTACGCCGCGAATGCAGTTTTAGGTCCAACGCAGTCGAATTTTCATGATATCAGCCAAATTCCTTTATTTGTCTTTGGGCTACTTCTAGCAATGGAAAAACGCTGGTGGTGGCTATTTTGGCTGCTTGCAGTTTTAACTTTAGCTGTGCGGGAAGATAGCGGGATTGTGTTATTTGGAGTTGGTTTTTATTTAATCGCTAGTAGACGCTATCCGCGCGTGGGACTTGCCGTGTGTGCGCTTGGTTGTGGTTATATTCTGGTACTAACCAATGCGATTATGCCTCTATTTTCACAAGATATTTCTCGCCGCTTCATGTTAGAACGATTTGGACAGTATGCAGATGGTCCAGAAGCTTCGACATTAGATATTATTTGGGGAATGATTAGCAACCCCTGGCGGTTGATTGTTGAATTATTTACGCCGTTTTTTGGCACAATTAAATACTTAATCGGTCAATGGTTGCCGTTAGCGTTTGTACCTGCTATTGCGCCTGCATCGTGGGCGATCGCAGGGTTTCCGTTACTTAAATTATTCTTAGGTCAAGGACAATCAGTATTAGCGATCAACATTCGCTATGCAATGACGGTTGTACCAGGTTTATTTTATGGCGCAATTCTTTGGTGGTCGAGACATCCTAGAAAGTTTAAACCTGTATTTCGTCGCTTTTGGGTAGCTTGTATTTGTTTATCGTTGTTTTTCTCTTTTACTTCTAGCACTTCAAGTCTCAATCGCAGTTTTTACTTTTTATTACCTGATTCATTTAACCCTTGGGTTTATGTTTCGCTCCCGCAACAATGGCATCATGTCAGACAAATGCGATCGCTGCTTGCGCAAATTCCGGCTGATGCGAGCGTGTCTGCAACGACATATATCGTACCTCATCTTTCGAGTCGTCGCGAAATTCTCCGTTGGCCTATGCTACAACTACGTAACGATGCGCGAGAAGTGATTGAGATGGAGTATGCGATCGCAGATTTATGGCAATTACAGCAGTATCAAGCCGCGTTTGACGAAGAACGGCAATTATTACAAACTAGCATCGCGGCGATCGATCAACTTACCAGTAACCAGCAATACGGAGTTATTGGTTTTCAAGATGGTGTCATTTTGATGCAACGCGGTGTAGTTTCGCTACCTCAAGCCGTAACAGCGTGGTTAACCTTCCGACAACAAATCGTCAAAACTATGATTTGAAGTTGATATCTTTGAATAATGGTAGTAACTTATGGCTTATTGCTACCCATGACCAATTACCAGTCTTCATCAACAATCCTAACGCTTACGTTTAAAGTCTGTCTCAGGGAAGAAAAATACTTATATCTATTGACAGATAATTGGATATACCGTCGTTGGACTGAACTCAGTTATTAGCCAAATTAATTAATAGCGCTGACTTAGAAATATTACGCTGGAATTTAACAGCTTCGCAGGAGATTCATCGCAGAAACGGTTAGAAGGAAGAATATGGCATTGGAAAGTGGATTTCTACCTGACGAAGCGCATTCACTGTCGCAGATGGAGATGTTAAATGCAGATTACTACAAACGTTACTTAGAAGTAGTCTGCAACAACGCTACGCTTGCGATCTTCATCATGGACGATCCGTTCCTCGTGTATCTTACAATTGCAAGGCGTGCGCGTTCTCGTCGTAGACGATGAAGTTGATATGCAAGAGTTGATGCTAGCAATCTTAGAACAGTATGGAGCCGAAGTGCGTGTCGCTGCATCCGCCGCTGAGGCATTGCTGCTGGATGCGTTCCAGCCGGATATCTTCATTAGCGATATTGGTATGCCAGGTGTTGACGGCTATATGCTGATGCGACAAATTAGGCAGCGATCGCGCTTACCGCCTATGCCGGAGAGTATGACCAACAACAAGCACTCACCGCTGGATTTCAGAATCATCTTGCCAAGCCTGTCGAACTAGAAAAGTTAGTATAAGCGATCGCCAACTTAATCAAATAAATTGGTAATGGGGTAATTGCGAAGTCTGACAACTAACTACCAATTACCATTAAGTATGAGAATCTTAACATTTTGCAGAGCTAATACATCACTATACTGTTAAGATACATTAAGATTTCCGTAATTCCACGAATTAAATTTATAAATATATGTCTTTAGATAGTTGTATATATCTTGAAATAATAAACTGGTGGGATTGAGGTAGATGAAAATTCTCGTTTTGACTTGGGAGTTTCCACCTCGAATTGTTGGGGGAATTGCCCGCCACGTAGCGGAGTTGTATCCAGAACTCGTCAAGCTAGGGCATGAAATTCATTTAATGACAGTAGAATTTGGGCAAGCACCTTTGTACGAAGTTGTAGACGGAATTCACGTACATCGCGTACCTGTAGCACCAGCCAACGACTTTTTTCACTGGGTTGTCAATTTTAACGAAAGTATGGGGCATCACGGCGCAAAGTTGATGCTCGAAGACGGTCCTTTTGATATTATCCACGCACATGACTGGTTAGTGGGAGATGCAGCGATCGCGCTCAAGCATAACTTCAAAGTCCCCCTCGTCGCCACAATTCATGCAACCGAACATGGTCGTCACAACGGTATTCATAACGATATCCAGCAGTATATCGACGGTAAAGAAAAGCTATTAGCTTACAACGCTTGGCGAGTGATTGTGTGTACCGACTATATGCGTCGAGAAGTTGAAGGGGCGCTACAAACTCCCTGGAACAAAATTGATGTTATTTATAACGGTATTCGCCCTGAGAAAAAGCGTCGTCAAGATTTTGATGCGATCAACTTTCGCCGCCAGTTTGCCGAAGATGGTGAAAGTATCGTTTACTATGTAGGACGCATGACTTACGAAAAAGGTGTGTCAGTTTTACTGAATGCGGCTCCCAAAGTGTTGTGGGAAATGGGCGGTCGTGTTAAGTTTGTCATGATTGGTGGTGGTAACGTTGACCACTTAAAGCGCCAAGCGTGGGATTTAGGCATCTGGGATAAGTGCTACTTCACAGGGTTTATGAGTGATGAACCACTCGATAAATTTCAGACGATCGCAGACTGTGCGGTATTTCCCAGCCTGTATGAACCTTTTGGCATTGTCGCCCTTGAAAGCTTTGCCGCACGCGTTCCCGTTGTAGTTTCTGATACAGGTGGTTTACCCGAAGTCGTCCAGCACACCAAAACAGGTATCGTTACTTGGACAAATAATCCAGACTCACTGGCTTGGGGAATTTTGGAAGTCTTAAAAAATCCTGGTTATAAGCAGTGGTTAATTGATAATGCCTACGAAGATTTAGAGCGGCGCTTTAATTGGTATAAACTAGCACAACAAACTGAGAATGTCTACACTCAGGTAATGCAAGAGCGATCACGCGTTGTTTGGCTGTAAAGTTTTCCATGCGCAATGCTAATGAATGCCTAGTAGCTAAAATCATAGACACACGCCAGCAATTGAGAAGTTTAAGGTATCACAAGGCAAGGATACGCAAAATTGCGCGAAATGAGTTTTATTTGTCGAGATCTCATCTGTCTATTGAGGGAGACTTAATGAGAAAATGACTGGCAAAGTAAAAATAAGTATTTCAGAACCTAACAGATGAGCCTACGTTTTTGGTTGCAGCGTCTAGTGTTATTTTTATTGGTAAGCTTCAGTGTGATGCTTTTCAGTACCACTGCACTTGCTGCTGATCGGGTTGTTCTTAAGTACCGCATCTTTTCAGAATCAATTTCTGTTAAGGATCTATCTAATTTAGCTGCAACTGGTGAAGCCTCAATGTTACTGCAAGCTAACTTAGCTTTGGCGCAGCAAGATAAAGAAGTTATGCGTCGCTATTTGTCAACTCCCATAAAAATTAACCCAGTTTTGTTAGAACGCTTGCTAGATAGTCCGATTGGGAGCGTTGCACTCGATAAAATAAGTCAAGCGGTTCATGCACCCTCTGATCAAGACGATCGACAAGCTTTGTACTCTGCTTTAATGAATTCTATGCGTTCCGATGGTAATCTTAGTTTGATAAATATAATTCAAAACTATCCAACCACTATAGTACAGGTGGAAGGAGACAAGCTAGAGAGTGCTTACCGTCAACTCAGTGAAATAGAAGGGCGCCTGCGGAACCTCCGAGATAAACTTTCTTAATGAGAAGGAAATGTCTCTTTCCTTAGCGATCGCCCAACTACAAGCATGTCCCGTTTTTTTGTTCTAAAACTGGTAGGAAACTCCAATTGAAACCACTGGATATACGCCAAGCCAGCTTACGTTATCTTCAATTTGCTGTTCTTCTTGTGCGATCGCCTCTTCTAACAAGTTATTCAATACTGGAATTCCTGTAATAATATCTACACCAGGACCTGTGGCTTGCAAATCAGCTTGCGGCGAACCTGCGAATAAAACGCCTAAATCGATATTAAAGCTAAAATCACTACCACGCCTGACAGGATTACCATAACCAATGCCGATATAAGGTGCGATAGTATTAGGAAATGTTAGCGAACCTTCGAGTTGACCAACGGCAGCTAGTGGAAATTCAAAACCACCAATTTCTAATACTTCTGTGGGGCGTGCGATCGCATCCACTCGATTATTTTGATATACTAAGCCGCCAGTCATCCGAAAACCACTGCTACTTGAAGGAAACCAATCAAGCATTCCAGTTGCGTTTAATAGTTGCACATCTCCGTCGTACTCAATTTGATTTTGTGTAAATCCGGCACTAAATCCTAAGTAATTGAATCCTATTCTGCCATTAAAATTAGGCGAAATCGCCCCAATTCCTTCAACACCAACGCCTAAATTACTCGCTTTAGCCGCAAAAGCAAAACCGCTGCGTGTAGGATTTTCTGGTGCAAGCGCTAGTCTTTCTAATAGACGTGTTTCCAGGCTTTCCCTTTCTGATTGCGATAGCTGTTGTTGATTTTGCTGTTCAGACGTTGATTGATAATTAATACAACGTGAATTCAGCGGAAAGGTACGACAGAGTGTTTCCAAATCAACTTCACTTACTAATAGCTGCTTTTCCAAACTACTTTCTGCTAATAAATCTGCTGCATTCTGAGAAACTTCTATTTGTTGAAAGTTGCTGTTAAGTGTATCCTGCTTATGTTCATTTATATCGTTGTAATTAAAATTTGCTAATTTGTTTGTGTCTAGTGTCGTCGATACATTCTTATGAATAATCTGATTTGTAAAATTTGTTGTCCCTGTTTCGAATTTATAAGTTTGAAAGTTTTGTAATCTCCAGTTATTGGGAAAATTTTTATTTTGTATTAGTTGTAAGCGATCGCCAGCTTCGATCTCTGCTATTTTCTCTGTATTTATACTGTTTTCAGCTAGTATTTTTTGCGGTAGGGCAGCAACAAAAAAGAATGCTAAGCCGCTAGCTATCAAGACTTTGAGTTTTGCTACATTGCAATTATCTACCATTTTTATACTCCACTATACTAAATACTTTTTAACTGATATTATTTTTTAGCTCATCTATCATAGTGAATACTACTGAGAAATTACTGAAAATAGCACCTGCTAAATCAGTAAGTATTTCACTTTAGATAAAAATTAGAGCTATTATTCTTTAAGCGTATTGTTTATATAGTATTTCTATTTGAGTATTGTTCTTTACTCTTGCTATTAGCCAAGAGAGTATTATATTTATAGACCATACAAGCAATCAATTTTACTCAGACGATTAACCTGGAATTAATGTATTAGAAATACTTACCTATTTTGCATTATTTAATGTCTGACGCATTAAGATTTCATTTGTAAATTTATCTTCCAGCAGCCGCCCTTCATAAACAAGTGTTACTTTATCTTGATGAAACACCCAAGGAGAGACTTTTATAATGTCATTGCCTACAGGAGTTAAAGTTATTGTAGTTTCACCTAACGCTGTAGGAATGTGGTGAAAATGCCTTGATTCATCTAGCCCCATACACAACGCTAACGAAAGTGTATCCCAGATAGCTACTAAAGAACGATTACGTTGAATATTTTCTGGAGTTGCATACGCTGCATAATACGAATCTTGCTCTAAATTAGCGATTAACTGTTCTTGAAAAGCATATTCTTGGTCTAAATAGGCTTGAACTAAGCGAGAAGATTCTAAAGTCTTTTGCCAATTGCGAAAGCGCTCAAATAATCCTGTACCATGCAGTGAGACGAGGAGTGTTGCATATCTTCCAAATGGTAACGCTAGGTGTTTTGCACCTGACCAAATGTTTGTATGTATTGCTGTTGGTAATTCCATAAAGTTGTAGGGGTAGCCTGTTTTGGTATTTAAAGTAGGTGCAGTTTCCCAAACTACCCAGCCGATATCATGCTGTTCAGCACCAAGACAAACTTCTTCTCTAGGCACAAATAAGCCGAATTGTTCATTTCCCCATACTCTTGCTATACAACCCGCGACCCAAGAGTGTGTAGGTTGAGTGATGACAACAAGTCCGGCTGATTCCTGGCGATGTAGCATGATGCGCTCCAAGGAGTTAATAATAAACTTATTGTCTAACTAAATAATTGGAATATTTGTAATTTTCTATTTTAATTTAACTTAGTATTGCTATTAATTTTATTAACTGAGAAATTCATAAACTGATAGTATCCCTTCAAGGAAAGATAATATTATTTTTATGGATACGTTCAACAATTTAAACGATGATTTCTTATTGTTAAAACTTCAGACTCATACTTTGATGAGTACAAAAAATACAGCAAGATACTCCCAATTCTTTGCAGATATATATTACAATTTGTAAAGGAAAGGGATTAACCTTGAAGCGATCGCCATCCACTCCTACTTATAGCAACTCTTATGTCGAGTCAAGATACCATTTGGGAACGTTTTCTCGCACCTGTTGTGCGTTTCTTTATCAATGAAAAAGAACTACAGCAACTTTACGAGAGTATCGATTGGCAGCAAGAAGCGACAAGATTTCAGCGGGCGGATGTAGAAACACCTTCATACTACAGCAGTCAAAACTTTCACGGTATTAAGCATGGGTATCTCAATCCTGGCGCAGCAGTATCATACGATCCAATTACACAGTACGTGTTATTACCTAATGAAAAACTCGTACGGCAAGAATTAATTGAGACAATTCAAAGTCAGCCCCGCCGAATTCTTGATTTAGGCTGCGGTACAGGATCAACAACATTAATGCTCAAACAGGCGTTTCCTGCGGCTGAGGTGATTGGTTTAGATTTGTCGCCATATATGCTAGTGATGGCGGAACGTAAGGCACAAGCTGCTCATCTAGATATCAAGTGGTGTCATGCTAATGCGGAGTATACAGGTTTTCCTGATGCTAGTTTTGATGTGGTGACGGCTTCTTTATTATTTCACGAAACACCGCCCGCAGTTGCTCAATCTATTTTGCAAGAAAGTTTTCGTTTACTGAGCGTTGGTGGTGAAGTATTAATTTTAGACGGCAATCAAAAAACGCTACGCCAACTTGACTGGCTAAATAACGTATTTGAAGAACCTTACATCCGTGACTTTGCAGCAAAAAGTGTTGATGCAAGTATGGTTGCAGCAGGGTTCGCGGCTGTGCAGACAACAGATTTATGGTTGATTCATCAAGTCACTCGTGGGGTGAAGCCGTTAATACACAAGTCAGGAGTTGGCGAGTCTACCGAGGAAGTCATTCCACTTGAAGGTTGGATACCTTCTCCGGCTTAATTGAGGCAGTAACGTATGACACTAAAAGCAGTTTTGTTTGATTTCAATGGCGTAATAATTAACGACGAACCAATTCATCAGCAACTAATCGACCAAGTTTTAATTGCCGAAAATTTGCGCCCCAAGCCAGGAGAATACCGCCAAGTTTGTTTAGGGCGCAGCGATCGCGCGTGTATTCGAGAATTATTACAGCGTCGGGGTCGAGTTGTGAGTGAAGACTATCTGACACAAATTATTAAACGCAAAGCCGAAGCGTATCAACAAGAACTAGCAAAACTTGAGAAGTTACCAACTTATCCTGGTTTAGAAAATTTAATTTTTCAAGTGCGATCGCGCAATCTTAAATTAGCAGTAGTCAGTGGTGCATTACGTTCTGAAGTAGAACTCGTGTTACAGCGCCTTAGTTTAGCTGAATACTTTTGTGCGATCGTCGCCGGTGATGATATCACCACGAGTAAACCTGAACCTGATGGTTATCTTCTCGCCGTAGAAAGACTGAACAAGATCGAACCTAGCTTAAACTTACAACCAGCAGAATGCCTTGCGATTGAAGATACCCTAGCTGGAATTACCGCAGCCAAACGCGCCAAAATTCCTGTCGTTGGAGTTGCAAATACTTATCCATTTCATATGCTACAACGCCAAGCTAACTGGGCAGTAGATTACTTGTCTGATTTAGACTTAGAGTACGTACAACAAGTTTATACGCATCAAAATCAATATGTAGCTTAGATGGTGAGCAACTAAAATATTTAGAGATTTATGTATTATAAGGGTTTATCGATAGCGATCACACCGAACACTTATCCCTAAATTAAGAGCTAATTCTTAATACTACCTAGATCTCGTCTTTGTGGGTATGTATAGATAATTCTTGGTGGTTGTGGTAGCATCCAATCCTGATGCAATTGCCAAGATGGTAGTTGTTGCACAGGTTTAAATAAATCTGCTGGTAGTACTGGCGTGCGGAGGTCAGGCTCTATTTCAGGCAAAATAATATTTGGCTCAGAAGGATTTAATATTGTTTCTGCTAAGCTATTTTCGTGAATTTGATACATTTGTGCCTCTATCCTTGCAGGGATAAAAAATAATATTATTATGACAAATAAACTATTAACTAATTGAGATTCACTTAGCATCGTCTTTCTCTCTGATTAGTTTGTAAAAATCCATTTGAGTTACTATTACTTTCAGTTTATTGGGTACTTATTACATTGAATTTAGACGTTTGTATTAGCAACTGTCTAGAATATTTAGTAATGAGCGCTGAGCGATCGCCAGCAGAAGCAGGCTTTGGGATAAACCGCGCCAGTCTACTACACCAGGAATAAAGCGATTGAGACGCTAGCGCAATTGCCAAACAAAAATTAACTGACTATCTACTAAAATATATCAATGTTGGTGTAAGCATGAGGTAATGCTTATGAATTCGACTAAACGATAATCTCACATCGACAGCTATAGTATACTACTTCACTCAAAGAGAGTTACAAATAATTTCTCCTACATTCATGAGGCTTTCTATTTGAATCAACCTCAAAACAGCGAGTTTCATGGACGCGAAGACGGTTGCTCAAATTAGTAACGCTGGCTTCAAGAAGCACATTTGCAACCAACGCGTTACCTCATTCAGAGAAAGCTTGGAGCCGCGATCGCCAAAACCCTAAAATTGCGATTATTGATACTAAGTCGCTGTCAGATGTAGTAGAGTAATAAGCAACCTTTGTTTGTCTTCT